>NZ_CP174605.1:0-300000 GCF_051016085.1 Formosa bonchosmolovskayae | reverse complement strand
AGATGTAATTAATGTAGTTAAGCCTTATACGCCTACAATTTCTGATGCTTTTAAGGTAAAAACAACACCAACCTTAGATGATAATTCGACCACAGAGAAAAAGCCTATTAATTATGAAATTCTTTCGGTACCTGTAGCATCAACTTTTATTCCTACAAAAGGAACTGCTGCGACCATAGAAAAAGAAAAACCAGAACGTTTTTACGATAGCTATATTAATTTAGGCCTGGGATCTTACGGTAGTTTAATTTCAGAATTATCTGTTGCAAAGGAGTTTAATCGGATTGGAATATTTGGTGCTAAGATCGCATACGATAAATCGAACGGCGAAATTGAAGACGTTAATTTAGACAGCGGATTTTCAGATTTTAAGGCAGACTTCGAATATATTAATAGACAAAGAGATAAGACCTGGAGTATAATGGGAGGACTCGAAACTCAGAAGTATAATTGGTATGGAACCGAAAATTCTAATCTAAAAGATATAGATGTGGCTCACGATTATTTCGACTTATATCTGTCGGGAGAAGTTGAATACGAATATACCTATGTAAAATCTGCTAGCGTACTATTAAGACGTTTTTACGACGATTTTGATTCTCAAGAATCGCATCTTAAATTCACAGGGAAAGTAGATTTGCCAATTTTGGACGAAGAAATTACTACCGATGTAAGATTCGAGTTTTTCTCTGGCGAGGCTGGAACGTCATATAATTTAGATCATACACCTGAATACGGAAATGTATTACTAGGTGTGTCTCCTAAGTATCAATTAAATCGCGAAGATTTCACTCTAAACATTGGAGCTTCAATGTACTATATGTTAGGAATAAACGATACGGAGAGCAATTTTTATGTTTATCCAAATATAACAGGAACATTTAGAATTGTAGACGATGCCGTAATTGCTTATGGAGGATTTACAGGAGATGTTATACAAAATACATATAGAGATTTTGTTAAAGTTAATCCGTATTTATCGCCTTCTATTAGCGTTAAACCTACAGATAATAACTACAACGCCTATGTAGGAATGTTGGGGAAATTTACAAACGATATAGGATATAATGTAAAAGTTGGGTATACCTCTGAAGATGATAAATCTTTGTTTAGAAAAAATAGGATAACGACTAACAATTTTGAAAAATATAGCTACGGTAACTCTTTTATGGTGGTTTACGATAATGTTACCACCATACAAGCATTAGCAGAGTTAAATGTAAATATGAACAAGAATTTAAAAATAGGATTTAGAGCCGAATATAATAATTACGACACAACGTTAGAAGAAGAGGCTTGGAATTTACCTAATATTAAAGCGTCTGTTTTTGGAGATTATATGTCAGACCAGAAATGGTTTGCAGGTGCGAATATATTCTATGTAGGAAAGCGTAACGATCAATACATCACAGGAAATGATATAAATTTAACGACGGAAACAATTGATGTTGATGGCTATTTAGATTTAAACTTAAACGGTGGATATAACGTAACAAATTCTTTCACGGTATTTTTAAAATTGAATAATATTACAGCCCAAAATTATGAAAGTTGGAATAATTACGATGTTCAAGGGTTTCAAGTGTTGGGAGGAGCGACTTTTAAATTCGATTTCTAAAAAATACGATTGTATAATTTTAAAAAGCACCTTTAAGGTGCTTTTTTATGAGTTATAGAATTTAAGAAGATGACAGAAAAAAGAGGTATTGGTTTTTTTAGTATATTTAATTTGTTGAATATCAATTTTAACCATAATTCTTGTTTATGAAATCTATTCTTCTTCTGTGTGTAGGAATCTTTTTTAGTGTCAACGTTTTATCGCAATCGGCAGACTATACAGATCAGGCTTTACAATGTCTTAAAAGTAACGGAACCTCTGCGTACTACGAAACCATATACGAAACCTGCTTTAAGCAAATACAAGATCAATATTATAAACTTGATGTTCCTGCCACGACTTGGGCATCATTAAAGGCCGAAAAACCAGAAGCAATGCAACGGGTTAATCAGGAATTGGTTACTGCCTATTCCGATTTTTTTACAATGGAAGACATTAAAAATATGAATGATTTGTACGGTTCTACAACGGGGCAAACCATGATTAAAAATCCGAATGGCTTAACCAAAAAAGATAAAAAAGTAATCGATAAGTTTTATAAAACATCTACAGGCAAAAAGATTGTCAGTTCCCAATCTGATATGAATGATAAAATGCAGGTGATTTCAGATTTTTGGTGTGGTGATATTTATAAAAAGGTAAACCAAAAATTAGAAGCTCAAGGGTATTCTATTCGCTAATAGTAAGTTTCGCTAAATAATCGAAATGATCGCCTTCTTGTATGTTCTCACAATGTAGTCCTACAGTAAGACAGGCTGTTTTTAAAGTTTCGAAATCTAAATATAACCAAGTTAAAGGCGTTTCTTTTTCTCCCTTATAACTTAAATAATAATCGAGTTCGCCGTAATAATTAGCATTAGTATCTATCCACAAGCCGCCATCTTCATCTTCATACATATATTGTATGTCTGAAGAATCAATTAATATCTGACCATTGGTTTTTAATAACGATTTTAAGTGCGTTAAGTATTTAGTTACGTAACTTAATTTCTGAAATATTCCTGTACCATTCATTAATAACAAAATGGTATCAAACTGTTCGGTTTCATCTAGTATAGAAGCTGTGTATGCATGGTTTACACCACGAATTTTACTCACGGAAATGGCGCCTTCAGAAATATCTATAGACTTAACAAATAAACCTTTGTTTTGAAGGTATAAGCTATGTCCACCAGCTCCACAACCAACATCGAGTACAGAACCTTGCGCTAAGTTTAAAGCTTTTTGTTCTAATTTAGGCATGTCTTTATAGTCGCGAAATAGATAAGGCAGTGGCAAGGTGTCTTCGTCACTAATGTTTGTAGACGTTATAATATCTTCAGTGTAATTGTTATTTTGGTAATCTAAAAGTGCTTGTCCGAAAAGATCTTTCATAATAAATTGTATCTATTTTCTTAGTGGTCTAAAAAAGAAATTATTTAATTATATTGTATTTTTGCCTCATGCAAGACATTTTAAAAAATCTGCCTCAGGAGGCCAAAGATAAGCATAACGAGAATACTAACTTTTTTAAAAAATTAAAAAAGAAACCGCCTAAGCAATTAGACTATATTATGCAGGAATTGCATGATGAAGAATTTAAGCGTACAGATTGTTTAACGTGTGCAAATTGCTGTAAAACTACTGGTCCGTTGTTTACAGATAAAGATGTGAAACGTATTTCTAAGCATTTTAGAATGAAGCCCCAGCGCTTTATCGATCAGTTTTTAAGAATAGATGAAGAGAACGATTATGTGTTGCAAAGTGTGCCGTGTACATTTTTAGGGGCCGATAATTACTGTTCTATTTATGATGTTAGACCAAAAGCTTGTCGTGAATTTCCGCATACCGATAGAAAAAAGTTTCAGCAAATTTCTAATCTTACATTAAAAAATGTTGCAATTTGTCCTGCGGCTTTTAATATTGTAGAAGAGATGAAAAAACGAATCCAATAAATTATGAAAAGATTACTGTTCTATATATGCTTTTGTTTTTTTGTAAGTACAAGTTTTGCTCAAGAGTGGCTCACAAACTTAGAGGTTGCCGAGCGCTTGGGACTAGTACAAAATAAATTATTAGTTGTAGTTTGGGAAAACTCTTATTACGACGGTGCCTCGGCTTATGTAAATACTAGCGATGGAAAACGTATGTTTATAGAACACATGTACGATCGTCCTGAAATAGACAGTTTGTTATGGGCGCACTTTGTTCCTGTAGTGTTAAGTGAAAACGAATATCCGCGACTTTACGATGAGATTAAAAAAACAAGATCGATGGATTATATCGATAAATTTCATGACGAAAGTTTAAAGATTATGGATGTTAATGGGAATATTATAAATACCTCCCAAGACATGCAACTTTTAAACCTTTCGGAATTTATCCTTAAATATAGTATGGATACATCTTTTCTGAAATCTAGGCTTATAAACTATAGAAGTGAAAAGGACTTTTATTCTGCATTTTATTTAGCATCGTCCTATATGGATTTTGCTTTTTTTGCGAATTATGAAGTGCGTCCAGAGCTAGTCAATTTATCGACCATATATCTTAATGAAGCGTCCGAATTTTTAGACCAAGAAAAACTAGACAATAAACCCATGTTAAAACAACGCGTGGAATTGTTAGAAATTCAGAAAGAACTTCTTTTTCAAAATCCGAAAAAAGTACTTAGGAAATTAAAACGAATTAAGGATTCGGAAGTCGCTTCTCAAAATGCGAATTTGCGCGCCTTTTTATATTATTCGGCTTATAAATTGCTAGAGGATGAACAGAATGCCTCTGTTTGGGAATCTAAAGTTTCGCTTTTAGATTTAAGAAAAATTAATAATGTAGTCAGCCCAACAACCGAAGACTAATCTTATAAATAGTTAATCTCATTATTTAAAGTTAGCTCTAAGCACCAACGTTTGCCAACTAAAGGGATACTATTAATTATAAAGCATATACTTTTTACTCATTTTCTTATACCCATCTAATCCTGTTTTCCAAGATTGTTTAATTTCGGTAACGGTAAGATTTCCTTCAATTTGTTTCTGAAGTTTTTTAGAGCCCGCCAACTTCGTGAAAAAGGAATTGAAAAATTCCGATTTGTTGCTGGTCGCATGATAGGCTTTAATTATATAAGCTAAGTTAATCTGATTAAGTTGTTTTTCATTTGTTAAATCTACACCATAACATACCTTGTCTTTATGTTTTGGATGTTTAGCCCCTTTATTAGATTTTGGTGTGTAGGTATACTCTTGGTTTTTTAGGAATGGTGACCCATACACTTGAAATTGAGTTTGTGTGCCACGACCAGCGTTTACATTAGTACCTTCAAAAAAGCATAAACTCGGATATAAATTTATAGATTGATCGTTTGGTAAATTAGGCGATGGTTTTATAGGTAAATGGTATAGTTTATCGTGTGTATAATGCTCCATTTCTATAACCGTTAATTCGCAGGTTACTCCATTTTCTAACCACTTTTGGCCATTTATCATTTGGGCATATTCGCCAATAGTCATACCATGCACAATAGGTACAGGATGCATACCCACAAAACTCTTATGTTCCATCTCTAAGATTGGGCCATCAATATAACGTCCGTTCGGATTTGGGCGATCTAATATTAACATGGGTATATTGTTTTCGGCACACGCTTCCATAACGTAATGCAAAGTTGAGATGTAGGTATAAAAACGAGCTCCAACATCTTGTATATCGAAAATTAAGAGGTCAATATTTTTTAGTTGATCGGCTGTTGGTTTTTTATTCGCACCATAAAGTGAGACTATAGGTAACTTTGTTTTGGTATCGATACCGTCTTTTACGACTTCACCTGCATCTGCTGTACCACGAAAACCATGTTCGGGAGAAAATACTTTGGTAATATTTACATCTAATTGTATAAGCGAGTCTACAACATGAGTATACGTGCTGTCAGTTTTAAAAATAACAGACGTTTGGTTGGCTACAATTCCAATAGATTTTCCCTTTAATAAAGGAATGTACGCTTGGGTTCTGTTTGCTCCAACCACTATAGTGCTATCGCTTAGTGAAACGGAAAGTTCTTGTTTTGTGTTTTCGGCTGATGGTTTTGCAAGACAACCAAAAGAAATCATGATGAAAACAAATAATAAAACTGTATTTTTGAGGACATTTAAACGCATACCATTAATTTGAATTACGAATTTTTTTTAGCCAAACGCATTATAGGTAGTAGGGCGTATAAAAGTAGTGTTTCGGCACCAATAATAAAAATTGGAATCGCTGCAATTGCTGTGGGTATAATTGTCATGATGATTGCCATTGCAACTGGAATCGGATTACAGCAAAAGATTAGAGATAAGGTTATTGCGTTTAACGGACATATAACAATTTCCAATTTCGACAGTAACAATTCTCAGGAAAGTATTGTCCCCATTTCTACACAACAGGAATTTTATCCAGAATTTAAATCTATAGAAGGTATAAATCACATACAAGGTGTAGCTACTAAGTTTGGAGTGATACGAACTGCAACAGATTTTGAAGGCATTATTTTAAAAGGTGTGGGTAAAGATTTTAAATGGGATTACTTTGAAGATTTCTTAATCGAAGGACGTTTACCTGATTACACTCAAGATAGAAATGAAGATGTTTTAATGTCTCAGTTTATCGCTAATAAAATGGGCTTTAAATTGGGCGATGCTTTTAATACCTATTTTATTAAAGACGATACCAATAAGCCACCAAATATTATTACATATAATATTGTAGGTATTTATAATTCCGGTTTTCAGGAGTTCGATGCTTCATATATTATAGGTGATATTAGACACATTCAGCGATTAAATAAATGGGACGATACCCAAATAGGAAATTTTGAATTGTTTATAGATGATTTCGACCAAGTCAAAGAAATTGGTATGGAAGTCTATAAGACCACACCACCAACTTTAAACACCCAAACTATTGTTGAGAAATTCTATAATATTTTCGAGTGGATTAAGATTTTCGATAATAATATTTATGCCATTATCGGGATTATGATTTTAGTCGCGGGTATTAATATGATTACAGCTTTATTGGTTCTTATTCTAGAACGCACGCAAATGATAGGTGTTTTAAAAGCTTTAGGAAGTAATAACTGGAGTATTAGAAAACTCTTTTTGTTTAATGCGTCTTACTTAATTGTGCTTGGTTTATTCTGGGGAAACCTGATAGGTTTAGGATTATTATTCGCTCAGAAATATTTAAAACTTTTTCCTTTAGATCCTAGTATTTATTATGTAACCGAAGCTCCGGTGTACATAAATCTTAATTATATTATTGCACTTAATGTAGGGACATTTGTGTTGTGTTTAATAATGCTTTTAGTTCCATCTTATATTATCACTAAAATTTCACCTGTAAAAGCGATGCGTTTCGAGTAGGTTTTCTGTTTAAAGTCTCAGAGTTTCACAGTCTCAATACACTAAAGCTTTTTTAGTTATCTAAAATCACGAAATGCGTCAACCTGAATTTAGTTCAGGTTCCCATAAGAGTGAGTTTTGACTGGGGTTTCAAAACTTTTAGTTTCAAATCTTAAAAAATTATTGAGTAATAACTTCAGATTAATACATCTTCAAATTTTCAAATCAATTATTTCACTGCTACATTAAAAATTTGTTACATTATTACATTAAACTAACTATTCTCAATATCACTAATATGGTGTTCTAATGCTTTTACAGAAATTTGTATTTCCATTATTAGTAATCCTAAGGACACAATTAGTAGAATTAAAGCAATTCCAAATACCCAAATGGCTATAAATTGTTGATTAATGTAAATTAAAAACATGGTTAATACACACAGTAGTAAACTAGAAATTCCAGCAATTTGCATAGCACGGGTTAAGTAAAGTCGTTTCTTAATGTTCTTAATTTGTTTGATATAACGGTCGTCTGGGTTTTGTAAATATTTTGCATGTAAATCTCTTACAACGGCAGCGTAAGCCAAAAATCTGTTGGTATAGGCCAACATAATTAATGAAATTGCAGAGAATAATAGAGCAGGCGTATTTAAGGAGAGTTCGTTCATTGTCTAAATTTTACGTAAATTTAAGAAGTTAGTTCGTCTTTATCAGATTCTTGAAGAGAATTTGGAGGTTTAAATTGAAATTTTACATCTGTATATGCAAGAAGATTTTCTACATTATTTATGGAAGTATAAGAAATTCGATGACAGCGCTTTGCAAACTGTTAAGGGAGAAGCTATTCAATTAATTCAAGTAGGACGACATAATTTTAATTCTGGACCAGATTTTTTTAATGCACAACTTAATATAGATCATCAGCTATGGGCTGGAAATGTAGAAATACATATTAAGGCTTCAGACTGGTATGTACACCATCACGAAATAGATCCCGCTTACGATAATGTGATTCTTCATGTGGTTTGGGAACACGATGTTGATATTTTTAGAAAGGATAATTCTGAGATTCCTACATTAGAATTAAAAGATATTGTTTCTAAATCGGCACTAAAGGGATACCGTCAATTATTTTCTAAAACACAACGTTGGATTAATTGCGAAGATGATTTTTCTTTAATCGATGATTTTATACTTCAGAATTGGTTGGAGCGTTTGTTTTTTGAACGTTTAGAACGAAAATCTAATGACATAGAATTACTACTACAAGCGTCTAAACAAGACTGGGAAGCTGTACTTTTTAAATTATTAGCAAAGAATTTTGGTTTAAAGGTAAATGGCGATGCATTTTTTAGCTTGGCGTCTTCAATAGATTTTTCAATTATTCGAAAAATTCAAACAAAGGAGGAGTACCTCGAATCTGTATTGTTTGGACAAAGCGGTTTGTTGGAACCGGATGAAGAAGACGAATATTATATAGCGATGCAGAAAGACTATCGGTTTTTAAAGCAAAAATTTGGTTTAAGTCAGCATCATGTTGCACCATTACAATTTTTTAGGTTACGACCTCCAAATTTCCCTACCATTAGATTGTCGCAATTAGCCCAGGTCTATGTTAAAAATCAAAATTTATTTTCTAAAATTATTGAAGCAAGAACGGCTCAAGACTATTACGATTTATTTACAGTAACCACATCAAAATACTGGGAAACACACTACACATTTAAAAAATCGACCAAAAAGTTACACAAGACAACAACCCGTAATTTTATCGATCTCTTAATTATTAACACAATTATTCCGGTTAAATTTAGCTATTCTAAAATTTCAGGTAAAAATTATAATGAAGATTTAATGCAGTTGATAAACGAGTTAAATCCAGAACAAAATTCTATTGTTAAAAAGTTCGAAAGTTTAAGACCCATCTCAAAATCTGCTCTACAAACTCAGGGGCTAATTCAGTTAAAAAATGAATACTGTAATTATAAAAAATGCTTGCAATGTGCTGTAGGGAATACCATTTTAAACCGATTTTAGTTATATTGCAGCATGAAATTTTTTTATAAGATTTTACTTTACTTTCAAAAACGTGGTTTTTATGTTTGCCAACGAATCGCAGACCGGATTGGTTTACGGGCAAAAGTTGTAAGAACATCATTTATTTATCTCACGTTTGTAACCGTTGGATTTGGTTTTGCATTATATTTATTTCTTGCTTTTTGGATGCGTATTAAGGATATGCTCTATACCAAGCGAACATCGGTATTTGATTTGTAATTTAACACTAATATCATTTTAACAAGTTTCTCTTTAAATAATAGAATTTTTTTAGCAACTTGTGGGACTTTAATGGGTTCCCCACCCCAATATTAACTAACATTTAAAACAATTATGAAGAAGTATCTTCTTTCCATTTTTACAATTATCTTACCTATTTTAACATTTGCACAGCAAACAACATCAGAAAAAATTGATGTAATTTTTAAAGATTATACAGGCTGGTTTGTTGATGCCATTTTTTATGAAATTCCATTTACAGACACATTTCAATTACCTTGGGTATTAATAGTGTTGGTAGGAGGTGCAATTTATTTTACCGTATACTTTAAGTTTATAAATTTCACTGGGTTTAAGACGGCTTTAGATGTGGTTCAAGATAAATACCACGACATTGAAAAGCACGGTGCAGATACACTTTATGGTGATTCTACTCCAAATGAAGGTGAAAATATAATTGAAACGTTAAGAGACGATAGTGCAGAAGGAGAAGTGTCTCACTTTCAGGCATTAACTGCAGCCTTATCTGCAACTGTAGGATTAGGAAATATTGCAGGTGTAGCTGTGGCATTGTCTATTGGTGGACCAGGTGCTACATTTTGGATGATTGTTGCTGGTCTATTAGGTATGGCGTCTAAATTTGCAGAATGTACATTAGGTGTTAAATATCGTGATGTTGGTGAAGATGGAACCGTATATGGTGGTCCGATGTATTATCTAAAAAAGGGTCTTGGAGATAAAGGAAAAGGATACGGCGTTTTAGGAAAAGTACTTGCAGTACTTTTTGCCATATTTGTTATTGGAGGTTCGTTTGGTGGAGGAAACATGTTCCAAGCTAACCAAGCGGCAGCTCAATTTGTAAAATTAGCTGGGATCGAAAATTCTAACGGAGGTCTTTACTTCGGATTAGTAATGGCAGCGTTAGTTGCTGTTGTTATTATAGGAGGTATAAAAAGAATTGCTTCTGTTACGGAAAAAGTGGTTCCATTTATGGCTGGTATTTATGTGTTAGCCTCATTAATTATTTTAGGAGCGAATTACCAATACATTGGAGACGCTTTTATGCTTATTTACGAAGGTGCATTTTCTGGTTTAGGAATTGCCGGTGGTTTAGTAGGAGTTATGATTCAGGGTATTCGTCGTGGAGCATTCTCTAACGAAGCTGGTGTTGGGTCTGCAGCAATTGCACACTCGGCAGTACGTACAAAATATCCTGCAAGTGAAGGAATTGTTGCTTTATTAGAGCCGTTTGTAGATACAGTTGTAATTTGTACAATGACCGCTTTGGTTATCATTATTACAAATTTCGATGGTCAGTTTATGGAGTACGGAACTGAAATTACTGAAGGTGTAGAATTAACAGCAACGGCTTTCGATAGTGTGATTCCACATTTCTCTATTGTATTAACTATCGCTGTAATCTTATTCGCCTTTTCAACTATGATCTCTTGGTCGTATTACGGAATGCAAGGTTGGGTTTATCTTTTTGGAAAAAGTAAACTTGCAGATTTAACATATAAAGTATTATTCTTATTTTTCGTAGTTGTAGGAGCTTCAATTAGTTTAGGTGCGGTAATTAATTTCTCAGACGCCATGATTTTTGCTATGGTAGTACCTAACATTATTGGAGTGCTATTACTTACACCTGTTGTTAAGGTCGAATTAAATAAATATCTGAAAGCAATTGCTAAAAAAGAAGATGCCATAGAAGATGGTGCTACCGATTTTTCGGATCATATGTAATATACTATAATGAACATATTCAAATCCCATATCACGTTTAGTAAACAACAGCGATATGGGATTTTTTTATTGTTATTAATCATAGTTGTACTTCAGGGTGTATACTTTATCTGGGATAAAACAGAACCTATTCCAGAAATTCCTGAACAAGATTTAATCACTATTCAAAACGAAATAGATGCTCTTAAAGCTAAAGAGATTGAAAAGTCTAAGCCCAAACTGTATCCGTTTAATCCAAATTATATCACCGATTTTAAGGGCTATACACTTGGAATGACCAATGAAGAAATTGATAAGCTTCATAAGCATAGGAGTCAGGATAAATGGATTAATTCTGTTGCAGACTTTCAGAACGTAACGGGAGTATCAGATTCGCTATTAGGAGTGATCTCTCCATATTTTAAATTCCCTGATTGGGTAAACGAAAACACATCTAAGGCTAAAGTCTATAAACCTAAACACAATCGAGCATTAACTTTTAGTGAAAAGGCAGATTTAAATACAGCCACTGCATTACAGTTACAAGCAGTGTATGGTATAGGCGAAAAACTATCTCAGCGAATAATAGCACTTCGAAATTCTTTTGAAGGTGGTTTTATTTCCGACCTTCAACTTCAAGATGTGTACGGACTATCTCCAGAGGTAATTGAAAATTTAAAGCAGAAGTTTGCAGTTAAAACACCAAGAGTGGTCGAAAAGGTAAATTTGAATACAGCATCTACAAACGATTTGGTTCAAATACAACATATTGATTATCCGTTAGCTAAAGAAATTTTAGAGTACAGGACACTGCATGAAAGCTTTAAGGATTTAGATGAATTGTTGAAAGTAAAGGGTTTCCCGCTTCAGAAATTAGATATAATTAAACTATATTTGGCAATCAATTAATCCTGTAATCTGGGATTAAAACATATATTATATGAATACAATGTACTTCACGGAAGAACATGAGTTGTTTAGAAAAAGCTTGCAAGATTTCTTAAAAAAAGAAGTCGTTCCTCATATTGATAAATGGGAAGAAACGGGAACTATAGAGCGCTTCATTTGGAAGAAATTTGGAGATATGGGATTCTTCGGAATTAATTACCCAGAGGCTTATGGTGGTTTAGATTTAGACCTTTTTTATACGGTTATATTTTTAGAAGAGTTACAAAAAATAAATTCTTGTGGTTTTGCTGCTGCAATGTGGGCTCATGCGTATTTAGCTATGACGCATCTTAACAAAGAAGGAGACGAGGCTATAAAACAAAAGTATTTAGTACCAAGTATATCGGGAGACAAGATTGGTTGTCTGTGTATTAGTGAACCGTCTGCAGGAAGTGATGTGGCTGCAATGCGCACTACAGCAATTAAGAAGGGAGATACTTATGTTTTAAACGGATCGAAAACCTTTATTACTAATGGGGTTTATAGCGATTATTTAGTGGTGTCTGCAAAGACCAGCCAAGAAGAGTCACATAAGGCAATTAGTATTTTTGTAGTCGATAGAAATACGCCAGGTATTTCTGCAACCAAATTAAATAAATTAGGATGGAGAGCATCAGATACAGCAGAAATTGCTTTCGATAATGTTGTAATTCCAGCCTCTCAATTAATGGGAGAAGAAGGCAAAGGATTTCCTTATATTATGCAACATTTTGCTTTAGAGCGTTTAATTATGGGGGTAAATGCGCATGCTCGAGCAGAATATGCTTTGGAATACGCGCAACAATATATGAGTGAACGTACAGCATTTGGAAAAACGATAGATAAATTCCAAGCCTTACGCCATACGTTTGCCGATTTATACTCGGATATGATCCTTTGTAAAACCTTTAACTATGCTGTAACGTATAGATTAAATAAAGGTGAGTATGTGGTGAAAGAAGCAACTATTTCTAAATTGAAATCGACTAAAATGGCTGATGAAGTAATTTATCAATGTCTTCAGTTTTTAGGCGGATATGGTTATATGGAAGATTACCCACTAGCGCGATTATTACGTGATAGCCGTTTAGGACCTATAGGCGGAGGAACTTCAGAAATTTTGAAGGAAATTATTGCGAAGATGGTTTTAGATAAAAAAGATTATAAGCCGGTGACATAATTAGCTTATGGTTTAAAATAAGGTGTATTCTATTTGTATTTCAGAATGTACTTTAAACAATAAAATAACATAATAATGGTTAAATTATAAAGTATTGAATATGAATTTCATCAACAAAACATATAGTTTAACCATTTTAGTTTGTCTGTTTTTTTTCTCCACCTATGCACAGACAGAACTTAAAAATAAGATTGTAGATTTCTCTACAATGATTCCTATAGAAAGTGCGAGTATTTACATTAAAAATACAACCACAGGTACAATAAGTAATGCCGATGGAAAGTTTGTGCTATTGGTGCCTAGTTCCATGGAGAACGATACGCTTGTTATTTCATCTATTGGTTACAAAAGTTTTAAAGTACTAGTAAAAGATTTCGATAATTCTGAAGAGGTTTTTCTAGAAGAAGATATTGCGTCTTTAGACGAAGTATTACTAGTCGCAGATACACGACCAAAAAAAGGGAACGATATCGTACTTAAAATGATAAGCCGTTTACCAGACAACCTTCCTGACTTCCCATATTTAGAGAAAGGATTTTTAAGGCATAAAGAGCGTAATAAAAAGGAGTTTAAATGGTTAATAGAAAGTGCCATTACGCTGTACGATTCTAGTGCGCAATCTTCAGCTTCAGAAAATTTAAAAATTAATGTAGACGAGATGCGTAAGAGTTATGATTTGCGCGATGTAGATAGTTTACTTGCTTACACGGCCTATTTAAAGCAACACGGTAAGACAAATTTTCAAGCTAAGAATTTAAGACGAGATACTATTGCAACGGCTTCGTTGGTAAAAGCGATTAAGTGGAATGATATACGTACAAACGGACTCCAAAACTTTTTTGGTGGAAAATTAAATCTGCTTAGAAATACAAGAGGAGACCGCGCATTGTTTGGAGAAAAGGTCCTCGATTATCATCAATTTGAATTGGATACTGTTTTAGTAGATAACGAGCGCAAGATTTATAAGATTAAGATATCTAAAGGAGAGAGCAATATTAACCTAGAAACTAAAGGCATTTTTAATGCAGGCTATATTGCCGAAGGTTGGCTTTATGTGTATTGGGATACCTATGCCGTAAAGAAAATAGAATATACTTTAATTGCCGATTCTGAAGCTCAGAAAACCAGAAGTAGAATACTGTTCGATACGCAGGTTAATCATAAATTAGTGATTAATTATATAGAATACGACGGTAAGATGTATACCAATTACGTGTCTTACGAAACTCCTAAATTAGTAAATGTAGGATCTAAAACACCAAAATCGGACGATAAGTATGCAGAACAACGCGCCAAAGATGAACGGTATTATAAAACCATGCAAGAAATTTTGTTTACAGAAATTATATTAGACCCAGAAGAAATTCAATCTGCTTTAGATCGGGAGTGGAATTCCAATATATTCTCGATTAAGCCGTATAATAAGCGTTTCTGGGATAATTACAATACATTACTAGAGAGCGAAGAAGACGAAAAATTAATACTCGACTTAACTAAAAGATCATCTCTTTTTAAGGACTAAATCGTGCATTTAAAATATTTTTTATTTTTAATTGGATAATTTAATTTAATTTCTAAATTTGCACCCCGAATGCTAAAAGAGAGGAGGTTAAGGACTATGTTAAGAATACCAATTAAAGAAGGAGAAAATATAGATAGAGCGCTAAAGCGTTACAAGCGTAAGTTTGATAAGACTGGTACTAGACGTCAATTACAAGCACGTAAACAGTTTTTAAAACCTTCTGTCGAAAATAGAAGACAAATTCAAAAAGCACAGTATGTTCAAGGTTTAAGAGATCTAGAACAAATTTAAGCTTAAGAGTTATACATTAAAATCCTGCAAATGCAGGATTTTTTTTTGCGCTATATTTTACAACTTCCTGTGTTAAACTTCCTATATTAGCAGTAACCCAGATGTTAACTTATGATATTTTCTTCCTTTTTAGATTACTTGCTACTAGAGAAAAACTATTCCCCTTTAACGGTTAATGCGTATAAAAAGGACCTAAACGATTGTCTTAATTTTATAAACACCGAATATGAGCAAGATACGCTTGTGCATGTAAACTATTCTCAAATACGAAGATGGATTGTTGTTATGGTAGAAAGCGGGATGTCTAATCGAAGTATAAACCGGAAAATTTCAGCCTTAAACTCTTATTATAAGTTTTTAATGAAGGTTGGCGATCTCGATTCGAATCCTTTAGCAAAGCACAAAGCATTAAAGGTTAAAAAGAAAATACAGATACCGTTTTCTGAAAAAGAGATGAAAACTGTGCTGGACGATTTTCCTCACGAACACGATTTTGAAGGTTTAAGGAATCGATTAATCATAGAATTATTTTATTCTACAGGGATCCGCCGTATTGAGCTGGTACAATTGCAATTAACGGATTTTAACCTGTCTAATAAAACCTTAAAAGTTTTAGGTAAACGAAATAAGGAACGTTTGGTGCCTTTGTTACCTTCTGTTATAGAGGTGGTTACACAGTATTTAAAGGAGCGACAATCCCTAAGTCATATAACAGATACTACCTATATGTTTTTAACCCAAAAAGGCGTTAAAATTTACGAAACACTTGTTTACAGAATAATAAATAACTATTTTAGTTTAGCATCTTCAAAAGTGAAAAAGAGCCCACATATTTTAAGGCATTCTTTTGCAACACATTTACTCAATCAAGGTGCAGATTTGAATGCTGTAAAAGAACTCCTCGGGCACTCCAGTTTGGCTTCGACTCAGGTTTACACGCATAATAGTATAGCAGAATTAAAAAAAGTGTATTTAAATACGCATCCCAGGAATAAGAAATAGTACGAAACTACCTATTGTTTAATTATTAATATAGATTAAGTATGAAAGTAAACATTCAATCAGTTAATTTCAATGCAGACCAAACATTGATAGACTTTGTTCAGAAACGTATGGATAAGTTGGATCAATTTTATGATAAAGTAATAAGTTCCGATGTTTACTTAAAAGTGGAGAACACTAGCGAAAAGGAAAATAAGATATTCGAAGCTCGGGTAAATGTACCCGGTGATAGCATTGTTGTTAAAAAGCAATGTAAATCGTTCGAAGAGGGGGCAGATAGTGCCACAGCGTCCATAGAAAGACAGCTAAAAAAGCGTAAAGAAAAATTAAAATCATATTTATGATAAAATTAATTGTAAAAATGTTTTGAATAAAAGAATAAATATATACATTTGCAGTCCGTTAGAAATAGCGGACTTTTTTTGTGAAAAGAAAAAGTTTAAAAAGCCGATGTAGCTCAGCTGGCTAGAGCAGCTGATTTGTAATCAGCAGGTCGTGGGTTCGAGTCCCTCCATCGGCTCAAGTTCTTTTAAAGAGTGAATAATTTATAATTGGGGAGATACTCAAGCGGCCAACGAGGGCAGACTGTAAATCTGCTGACTACGTCTTCGCAGGTTCGAATCCTGCTCTCCCCACATTATTTTTATAATGGAAACATTGTAAAGCTGGTGGTAATTATAGATACAGGAATTAAAATAATGCGAGAGTAGCTCAGTTGGTAGAGCGTCAGCCTTCCAAGCTGAATGTCGCCGGTTCGAACCCGGTCTCTCGCTCAATTTTAAGCCGGTGTAGCTCAGGGGTAGAGCGTTTCCTTGGTAAGGAAGAGGTCACGGGTTCAATTCCCGTCATTGGCTCTATAGAAGCATAAAGTAGAATACACTAATATTATTATATAACTAAGATTAAATTTTTAAAACATGGCAAAGGCAACTTTTGATCGTTCCAAACCACACTTAAATATAGGTACAATTGGACACGTAGATCACGGTAAAACAACATTAACTGCTGCTATTACTACTGTACTAGCTGCTGCAGGACTTTCAGAAGTAAAGAACTTCGATCAGATTGACAACGCTCCAGAAGAAAAAGAAAGAGGTATTACTATTAATACATCTCACGTAGAGTATCAAACAGCTAACCGTCACTACGCTCACGTTGACTGTCCAGGTCACGCGGATTACGTAAAGAACATGGTAACTGGTGCTGCTCAAATGGATGGTGCAATTTTAGTAGTTGCTGCAACTGACGGACCAATGCCTCAAACTAGAGAGCACATCTTATTAGGTAAACAAGTAGGTATTCCATCTATCGTTGTTTTCATGAATAAGGTAGATTTAGTTGATGATGAAGAATTATTAGAATTAGTTGAAATGGAAGTTAGAGATTTACTTTCTTTCTATGACTATGATGGTGATAACGGACCTGTAATTGCTGGATCTGCTTTAGGTGGATTAAACGGTGATGCTAAATGGTCTGAGAAGATTTTAGAATTAATGGAAGCTTGTGATACTTGGATTAAAGAGCCTTTAAGAGAAGTAGATAAAGATTTCTTAATGCCTATCGAAGACGTATTTTCTATTACAGGTCGTGGTACAGTAGCAACTGGACGTATCGAAACTGGAGTAGCAAAAACTGGAGATCCTGTTGAAATTATTGGTATGGGTGCTGAAAAGTTAACTTCTACTATTACAGGTATCGAAATGTTCCGTCAAATCTTAGATAGAGGTGAAGCAGGAGATAACGCAGGTATCTTATTAAGAGGTATTGCTAAAGAAGATATTAAAAGAGGAATGGTTATTACTAAGCCAGGATCTGTAACTCCACACGCTAAATTCAAAGCAGAAGTTTATGTTTTGAAAAAAGAAGAAGGTGGACGTCACACTCCATTCCACAACAACTACCGTCCACAGTTTTACGTACGTACAACTGACGTAACAGGTACTATTAACTTACCTGAAGGAGTTGAAATGGTAATGCCAGGAGATAACTTAACAATTACTGTAGACTTACACCAACCAATCGCAATGAATGTTGGTTTACGTTTCGCTATCCGTGAAGGAGGTAGAACTGTAGGTGCAGGACAAGTAACTGAAATTTTAGACTAAGTTTAAGTTTAATGTAATAAAAGGTTAAGGTGTTTCTTATTTGAAATACCTTGACTTTTATACGGGCGTAGCTCAGTTGGTAGAGCACTGGTCTCCAAAACCAGGTGTCGTGAGTTCGAGTCTCTCCGCCCGTGCTAATAAAGTTTTGAAAAATAATGGCTGGATTTGTAAATTACGTAAAAGAATCATTCGGAGAGTTAAAGCATAATGTAACTTGGCCTACAATGGCAGAAGCACAAAGCTTAACTATTTTGGTAGCTGTATTCTCTACATTGTTCTCTTTAGCAGTATGGGGAGTTGATACAGTATTCAGCAAAGTCATATCATATTACTTTCATTTAATCAACTAGAAAAAATAAAATAACTTTTTATGTCTGAAGGAAGTGCGAAAAAATGGTATGTTGTTAGAGCTGTAAGTGGTCAAGAAAATAAGATTAAAGCCTATATCGAGAATGAAATTGCTCGTTTAGGAATGCAAGATTATGTAGATCAAGTACTGGTTCCTACAGAAAAAGTAATTCAAATCCGTAATGGAAAGAAAATAAACAAAGAAAAAGTTTATTTTCCTGGTTACATTATGGTTCAAGCCAATTTAACAGGAGAAGTACCTCACATTATAAGATCGGTTACTAACGTAATTGGTTTTTTAGGTGAAACAAAAGGAGGAGATCCAGTGCCGTTAAGACAGTCTGAAGTAAACAGAATGTTAGGTAAAGTAGATGAATTAACAGTAGATACTGAAACTACAGTTGCTATCCCTTACAATATTGGAGATACTGTAAAAGTTATCGATGGACCATTCAATGGATTTGATGGTACTATTGAAAAGATAAATGAAGAAAAGCGTAAGCTAGAAGTAATGGTTAAGATTTTTGGAAGAAAGACACCATTAGAGTTAAGCTATATGCAAGTTGATAAAGTATAATAATTGTTACAAAGATACCGGTGTGTTATACAGCTTCCAATTGTAGAAGCGCATCAAAATTAAATTATTAAAAATGGCAAAAGAATTAGGTAAAGTAGTTAAGTTACAAGTTCGGGGAGGTGCAGCGAATCCGTCGCCACCGGTTGGACCCGCTTTAGGAGCTGCAGGTGTTAACATCATGGAGTTCTGTAAGCAATTCAATGCTAGAACGCAAGACAAAGCTGGTAAAGTATTACCAGTTGTGATCTCTGTTTACAAAGACAAATCATTCGATTTCGTCATCAAAACACCACCAGCGGCAGTTCAGTTATTAGAAGCAACCAAGTTGAAGAAGGGTTCAGGTGAACCAAACCGAAAAAAAGTAGCTAAAGTTTCATGGGATCAGATTAGAACGATTGCTGAAGATAAAATGCAAGATTTAAATGCATTTGAAATCGCATCAGCTATGAAAATGATCGCAGGTACCGCAAGGTCTATGGGAATTACCGTAACCGGAAACGCGCCAAATTAATCTAGAAAAAGAAACTTAAAATGGCAAGATTAGCAAAAAAGCAAAAAGAAGCTGTAGCAAAAATCGAAAAGGGTAAATTTTACTCTGTAAGTGAAGCTTCAGCATTAGTAAAAGATATAACAAATGCAAAATTTGATGCGTCTGTAGATATCGCTGTTCGTTTAGGAGTAGATCCTAGAAAAGCAAACCAAATGGTAAGAGGTGTAGTATCTCTTCCACATGGTACAGGTAAAGACGTAAAAGTTTTAGCATTAGTAACTCCAGACAAAGAAGCGGAAGCTAAAGAAGCTGGTGCAGATTACGTAGGTTTAGACGAATTTCTTGATAAAATTAAGAGTGGTTGGACAGACGTAGATGTAATTATTACTATGCCAAGTGTAATGGGTAAATTAGGACCATTAGGACGTATTTTAGGACCTAGAGGATTAATGCCTAACCCAAAGACTGGTACAGTAACTATGGATGTTGCAAAAGCAGTAACAGAAGTTAAAGCTGGTAAAATTGACTTTAAAGTTGATAAAACTGGTATCGTTCATGCCGCTGTAGGTAAAGTATCTTTTAGCCCTGAGCAAATTGCAGGAAACGTAAACGAATTATTATCAACATTAATGAAATTAAAGCCAACTGCGGCTAAAGGAACTTATGTAAAGAGTATCTTTATGTCTAGTACTATGAGTCCTAGTATTGCTGTTGACTCTAAAATTGGTTAATTAGTTAAAAACTTTTATTATGACAAGAGAAGAAAAATCACAAGTAATCGAAGAATTAACTGGACAATTAGCCGATAATGCAAATATCTACATAGCAGATATTTCTGGATTAAACGCAGCTAAAACTTCAGACTTACGTCGCGCTTGTTTTAAAGCTAATATTAAATTAGCAATAGTAAAAAATACATTACTTGAAAAAGCAATGGAAGCTTCAGATAGAGAATTTGGAGATTTACCATCTGTTTTAAAAGGTAACACTTCTGTAATGTATTCAGAAACTGGAAACGCTCCAGCTAAAGTAATAAAAGATTTCAGAAAAAAATCTGATAAGCCTTTATTAAAAGGTGCTTTTATTGAAGAAGCTGTTTATATTGGAGACGACCAATTAGATGCCTTAGTAGATATCAAGTCTCGTGAAGAGTTACTTGGAGATATCATTGGATTATTACAATCTCCAGCTAAGAATGTTGTTTCTGCACTTAAATCAAGTGGAGGAAAACTTGCAGGTATCTTAAAAACATTATCCGAAAAAGAAGGATAGTATTAAATAGTACGCATTATTACACACACATATTATATTAAAATTTATTAAAACGATAGAAAATGGCAGATTTAAAAGATTTCGCAGAACAATTAGTTAACTTAACAGTAAAAGAAGTTAATGAATTAGCAACTATATTAAAAGATGAGTACGGTATTGAGCCTGCTGCTGCTGCTGCTGTAGCTGTTGCTGGACCTGCTGCAGGTGAAGCTGCTGAAGAGCAAACTGAATTTGATGTTATCTTAAAAGCCGCTGGTGGTTCTAAATTAGCAGTTGTAAAATTAGTTAAAGAATTAACTGGATTAGGTTTAAAAGAAGCTAAAGGTTTAGTTGATGATGCACCAAGTGCAATCAAAGAAGCTGTATCTAAAGACGAAGCAGAAGCTTTAAAAGCGTCATTAGAAGAAGCTGGAGCTGAGGTTGAGCTTAAGTAAGCTTACTTATCAAACAACATAAAGGTTTAGGTCTGGAGTAGTACTCTAAGACCTAAACCATTTTTGCGTATATATCATTTAGATACGCCACCAATATTATTTTTAATCAAAATTTCGTCCATTGATGTTAGAAACACAAGCTGAAAGATTAAATTTCTCGTCTATTATTAATAGAACAGATTATCCAGATTTCTTGGATATTCAGATTAAATCCTTTCAGGATTTTTTCCAACTAGAGACCAAATCTGAAGAAAGAGGTAATGAAGGTTTATATAACACCTTCATGGAGAATTTCCCAATAACAGACACTCGTAATCAATTTGTTTTAGAATTTTTAGATTACTTTGTTGATCCACCTAGATATTCTTTAGAAGAATGTATAGAAAGAGGATTAACTTACAGTGTTCCACTTAAAGCCAGGTTAAAACTTTATTGTACAGACCCTGAACATGAGGATTTCGAGACTATTGTTCAAGATGTGTATTTAGGTACTATACCTTATATGACTCCAAGTGGTACTTTCTGTATTAACGGTGCAGAGCGTGTTGTGGTTTCTCAATTACACCGTTCTCCAGGGGTATTCTTTGGTCAATCATTCCACGCGAATGGAACTAAGTTATATTCAGCTAGAGTTATTCCTTTTAAAGGTTCTTGGATTGAATTCGCTACAGACATTAACAGTGTAATGTATGCGTATATCGATCGTAAGAAAAAGTTACCTGTAACGACATTATTTAGGGCTATTGGTTTTGAACGTGATAAAGATATTCTTGAAATCTTCGATCTTGCTGAAGAGGTTAAAGTATCTAAATCTGGTTTAAAAAAATACCAAGGTCGTAAGTTAGCAGCTCGTGTACTTAATACGTGGCACGAAGATTTCGTGGATGAAGATACTGGTGAAGTAGTTTCTATTGAACGTAATGAAATTGTATTAGATCGTGATACAGTATTAGATAAAGATAATATTGAAGAAATTCTTGAAGCGAATGTAAAGACTGTCCTTTTACATAAAGAAAGCGCTCAACAAGGAGATTACGCAATTATCCATAACACGCTTCAAAAAGATCCAACAAACTCTGAAAAAGAAGCTGTTGAACATATTTACCGTCAATTACGTAATGCTGAGCCGCCAGATGAGGAGACAGCAAGAGGTATTATTGACAAATTATTCTTCTCGGACCAACGTTACTCTTTAGGAGAAGTTGGACGTTATAGAATGAACAAAAAATTACAGTTGGATATCGGTATGGATAAGCAAGTGCTTACCAAAGAAGATATCATAACTATCATAAAATATTTAATCGAGCTTATCAATTCAAAAGCAGAGATTGATGATATTGACCACTTATCTAACCGTCGTGTACGTACAGTAGGTGAACAATTATCTTCTCAATTTGGTGTTGGTTTAGCACGTATGGCCCGTACTATTCGTGAGCGTATGAATGTACGTGATAACGAAGTATTTACACCTATAGATTTAATTAATGCAAAGACCTTATCTTCTGTTATTAATTCTTTCTTTGGTACGAACCAGCTATCTCAATTTATGGATCAAACGAATCCTCTTGCAGAGATTACGCATAAGCGTCGTCTTTCAGCATTAGGACCAGGTGGTTTATCTAGAGAAAGAGCAGGATTCGAGGTACGTGACGTTCACTATACACATTACGGTCGTCTTTGTCCGATTGAAACTCCTGAAGGTCCAAACATTGGATTAATTTCTTCACTTTCTGTTTATGCAAAAGTGAATTCAATGGGATTCATCGAGACACCTTATAGACCTGTAACAGATGGTGTAGTAGATATCGTAAATCCTCCAGTATATTTAAGTGCTGAAGAGGAAGAAGAAAAATTAATTGCACAGGCAACTGTAAAAATTGATGAAAATGCTAGAATTATTCATGATAAGGTAATTGCCCGAATGGAAGGTGATTTCCCTGTTATTGAACCAACAGCACTTCATTATACAGATGTTGCACCAAACCAAATTTCGTCTATCTCGGCTTCGTTAATTCCGTTCTTAGAACATGATGATGCCAACCGAGCATTGATGGGATCTAACATGATGCGTCAGGCAGTACCTTTATTAAGAGTTGATTCTCCAATTGTAGGAACAGGTTTAGAACGTCAGGTTGCTAAAGATTCTCGTGTATTAATAAACGCAGAGCGTGAAGGTACTGTAGAGTATGTAGATGCTAACGAAATTACTATTCGTTACGACCGTACGGAAGATGAAGCAGCGGTTAGTTTTGATGCTGAAACTAAAACATATCCTTTAGTTAAGTTTAGAAAAACCAACCAAGGGACATCTATCAACCTAAAGCCAATTGTAAGCAAAGGTGATAGAGTAGAACAAGGTCAGGTGTTATGTCAAGGTTATGCAACCGAAAAAGGGGAATTAGCTTTAGGTAGAAACATGAAAGTAGCCTTTATGCCTTGGAAAGGGTATAACTTCGAGGATGCGATTGTGATTTCTGAAAAAGTGGTTCGTGAAGATATCTTTACATCGATTCATATCGATGAGTATTCTTTAGATGTTCGTGATACAAAATTAGGTAACGAAGAGTTAACTAACGATATCCCTAACGTTTCTGAAGAAGCAACTAAAGATCTTGACGAAAACGGAATGATCCGTATTGGAGCAGAAGTGAAGCCTGGAGATATTCTTATTGGTAAGATTACTCCTAAAGGTGAATCTGATCCAACTCCTGAAGAGAAATTATTACGTGCTATTTTTGGTGATAAAGCAGGTGATGTTAAAGATGCATCATTAAAAGCTTCTCCATCATTAAATGGTGTAGTAATTGGTAAAAAATTATTTGCTCGTGCGGTTAAAGATAAGCGTAAGAGAGCTAAAGATAAAGAAGATATTTCGCAATTAGAAGCGGTTTATTACACAAAGTTCGAAGAACTTAAAACGGTATTAATCGATAAATTATTTGCTTTAGTAGGTGGTAAAACAGCTCAAGGTATCTTTAACGATTTAGGTGAAGAAGTTTTACCAAAAGGTAAAAAATACACACTTAAAATGTTAAACTCTGTTGAAGATTATACACACTTAACATCTGGTGTGTGGACAACAGACGACCATATTAATAAATTAGTTGCAGATTTAATTCACAACTACAAGATTAAAGAAAACGACTTACAAGGGTCTTTAAGACGTGAGAAGTTTACTATTTCTGTAGGGGACGAGTTACCAGCAGGTATTATTAAATTGGCTAAAGTTTACATCGCTAAAAAACGTAAACTAAAAGTAGGGGATAAAATGGCAGGACGTCACGGTAACAAAGGTATTGTTGCTCGTATCGTTCGTCAGGAAGATATGCCTTTCTTAGAAGACGGAACACCTGTAGATATCGTATTGAATCCACTTGGGGTACCATCTCGTATGAACATCGGACAAATTTATGAAACTGTTCTTGGTTGGGCAGGTCAGAAATTAGGTCAGAAGTATGCCACACCAATTTTTGATGGAGCAACTATTGAACAAATTACTGAATTAACAAATAAAGCCGGAGTTCCTGAGTTTGGACATACATATTTATATGATGGTGGAACGGGTCAACGTTTTGATCAAAAAGCAACCGTTGGAGTTATTTATATGATTAAGTTAGGTCATATGATTGACGATAAGATGCACGCACGTTCTATCGGACCATACTCTTTAATTACACAACAACCATTAGGTGGTAAAGCACAATTTGGAGGTCAGCGTTTTGGAGAGATGGAAGTATGGGCATTAGAAGCATACGGTGCTTCAGCTATTCTAAGAGAAATATTGACAGTTAAATCTGATGATGTAATTGGTAGAGCTAAGACTTACGAGGCAATCGTAAAAGGAGAGCAAATGCCAGAACCTGGATTACCAGAATCATTCAACGTACTTATGCACGAATTGAAAGGTTTAGGACTAGACATTAGATTAGAGGAATAATATATTGTCCATCAGGTTTATTTTAAACCTGATGGACTAAGTTTACAAATAATTCGATATCACCATATATTATGGCAAGAAAACAAGATAATAATACAATAAAGAGGTTTAATAAAATCTCAATTGGTTTGGCATCACCAGAGTCTATTTTAGCAGAGTCTAAAGGGGAAGTGCTTAAGCCAGAAACTATCAATTATCGAACTCATAAACCTGAAAGAGATGGTTTATTCTGTGAGCGTATCTTTGGTCCTGTAAAAGACTACGAATGTGCTTGTGGTAAATATAAAAGAATACGTTATAAAGGTATAGTATGTGACCGTTGTGGTGTAGAAGTAACAGAAAAGAAAGTACGTCGTGATAGAGTAGGACACATTAATCTTGTTGTTCCTGTAGCTCACATCTGGTACTTCCGTTCTTTACCAAATAAAATAGGATATTTATTAGGATTACCATCTAAGAAATTGGACATGATTATTTACTACGAACGTTATGTAGTAATTCAGCCTGGTAATGCTAAAAATGAAGAAGGAGAGCCATTACAAAAAATGGATTTCTTAACTGAAGAAGAGTATTTAAATGTATTAGAATCTCTTCCTCAGGATAACCAATATTTAGACGATACAGACCCAAATAAATTCCTAGCGAAAATGGGTGCTGAGTGTTTAATCGATCTTTTAGCACGTATAGATTTAGATGAATTATCTTATCAATTACGTCATAAAGCCAATACAGAAACGTCTAAGCAACGTAAAACGGAAGCGTTAAAACGTTTACAAGTTGTTGAAGCATTACGTGAATCTAACTTAAACAGAGAGAATCGTCCAGAATGGATGATCATGAAAGTGATCCCTGTAATTCCACCAGAATTACGTCCGTTAGTGCCTTTAGATGGTGGTCGTTTTGCGACTTCAGATTTAAATGATTTATACCGTCGTGTAATTATCCGTAACAACCGTTTAAAGCGTCTTGTTGAGATAAAAGCACCAGAGGTTATTTTACGTAACGAAAAACGTATGTTACAGGAATCTGTAGATTCGTTATTTGATAATACACGTAAAGCATCAGCGGTAAAAACAGATTCTAACAGACCTTTAAAATCTTTATCAGATTCATTAAAAGGTAAGCAAGGTCGTTTCCGTCAGAACTTATTAGGGAAACGTGTCGATTATTCTGCACGTTCTGTAATTGTTGTTGGACCGGAATTAAGATTATTCGAATGTGGTTTACCTAAAACCATGGCAGCCGAGCTTTACAAACCTTTTGTAATTAGAAAATTAATTGAAAGAGGTATTGTAAAAACTGTAAAATCTGCAAAGAAAATTATAGATAAAAAAGAGCCTGTAGTTTGGGATATCTTGGAAAATGTTCTTAAAGGACATCCAGTATTACTAAACCGTGCTCCTACATTACACCGTTTAGGTATACAAGCTTTCCAACCAAAATTAATCGAAGGAAAGGCAATTCAATTACACCCATTAGTGTGTACTGCCTTTAACGCCGATTTCGATGGTGACCAGATGGCTGTGCATTTACCATTAGGACCAGAAGCTATTCTTGAAGCGCAAATGTTATTATTAGCGTCTCACAGTATTTTGAATCCTGCCAATGGTTCGCCAGTAACTGTACCTTCTCAGGATATGGTACTTGGTCTGTACTATATGACCAAATTACGTACTTCTACTCCAGAAGTGCCAATAAAAGGTGAAGGTTTAACATTCTATTCTCCAGAAGAAGTAGTTATTGCTTTTAACGAGAAACGTGTAGACTTAAATGCGGGTATAAAAGTAAGAACATACGATTTTAACGAAGCAGGAGAAATTGTATTACAAATTATTGAAACTACTGTAGGTCGTGTTTTATTTAACGATAAAGTACCTCACGCAGCTGGATATATAAACCAAGTTTTAACTAAAAAATCGTTAAGAGATATTATTGGTAATATCTTAAGGTTAACTTCTGTTCCAGAAACAGCTGATTTCCTTGATGCGATTAAAACTTTAGGTTACATGTTTGCATTCCAAGGTGGACTATCATTTAGTTTAGGTGATATTATTATCCCACCAGAGAAGCAAGGTATGATTGATAAAGCCAATACGCTTGTCGATGGTATTATGGGTAACTATAACATGGGACTTATTACCAACAACGAACGTTATAACCAAGTTATTGATATTTGGACGTCTACAAATGCTGAATTGACAGAATTGTCTATGAAACGTATTCGTGAAGACCAACAAGGATTTAACTCGGTGTTTATGATGCTTGATTCTGGAGCCCGTGGATCTAAAGAACAGATTCGTCAGCTTACAGGTATGCGTGGATTAATGGCGAAACCTAAAAAATCGAATGCAGGTGGAGGGGAAATTATTGAAAACCCGATTCTTTCTAACTTTAAGGAAGGTCTTTCAATTTTAGAATACTTTATTTCTACTCACGGTGCGCGTAAAGGTCTTGCCGATACCGCTCTTAAAACTGCCGATGCGGGTTACTTAACTCGTCGTTTGGTAGATGTATCTCAAGATGTTATTGTAAACAGTGAAGACTGTGGTACATTAAGAGGTGTAGATGTATCTGCATTAAAGAAAAATGATGAAGTTGTAGAATCTCTTGGAGAACGCGTAATTGGACGTGTTTCTTTACACGATGTTTACAACCCATTAACTGAAGAATTATTAGTTTCTGAAGGCGAATTAATCGATGATGCTGTAGCAGATAAAATTAATCAGTCACCATTAGATAGTGTAGAAGTACGTTCTGCATTAACTTGTGAGGCTAAGAAAGGTATCTGTGCTAAATGTTACGGTCGTAACCTTGCAACCAATAAAATGGTTCAGTTAGGTGAAGCTGTTGGTGTTGTTGCAGCACAATCTATTGGAGAACCAGGAACACAGTTAACACTACGTACTTTCCACGTTGGAGGTATTGCAGGTAACATTTCAGAAGACAATAAACTTATTGTTAAGTTTGCTGGAGTTGCAGAAATCGAAGACCTTAAAACAGTTAAAGGTGTCGATGGAGAAGGAAATGCAATTGATATTGTAATTTCTAGAACTTCAGAATTAAAACTTATCGATAAGAAAACAGGAATCACTTTAAGTACCAACAATATACCTTACGGTTCTACGATCTTTATAGATAATGGTGCAGAACTTTCTAAAGGCGATGTGGTTTGTCAGTGGGATCCATATAACGGTGTAATTATTTCGGAATTTGCTGGTAAAGTACGTTACGAAAACATCGAGCAAGGTGTTACTTATCAAGTAGAAATTGATGAGCAAACAGGATTCCAAGAAAAAGTAATTTCTGAATCTAGAAACAAAAAATTAATTCCAACACTTCATGTCGATGATGCTAAAGGAAATCCAATACGTTCTTACAACTTACCAGTTGGAGCGCATTTAATGATTGACGATGGTGATAAGATTGGAGTTGGTAAAATTTTAGTGAAAATTCCTCGTAAATCTGCAAAAGCAGGGGATATTACAGGAGGTTTACCTCGTGTTACCGAATTATTCGAAGCACGTAACCCTTCTAACCCAGCAGTTGTAAGTGCTATTGATGGAGTTGTAACTTTTGGTAAAATTAAGCGTGGTAACCGTGAAATTATAGTAGAATCTAAATTAGGAGATATTAAGAAATACCTAGTTAAATTATCTAATCAGATCTTAGTACAAGAGAATGATTTCGTAAAAGCAGGTATGCCTCTTTCTGATGGTTCTATTACACCAAACGATATATTAAATATTAAAGGCCCTTCAGCTGTACAACAGTACTTAGTGAACGAAGTTCAAGAAGTATACCGTTTACAAGGGGTGAAAATTAACGATAAGCACTTCGAAGTTGTTGTAAGACAAATGATGCGTAAAGTGAGAATTATCGACTCTGGAGATACTATCTTCTTAGAAGATCAATTAGCACATAAAGCTGACTTTATTGAAGAAAACGATAAAATCTTCGGATTAAAAATTGTTGAAAGTGCAGGTGATTCTAAAAACCTTAAAGAAGGACAGTTAATTTCTGCCTTTCAATTAAGAGACGAGAATTCATCACTACGTCGTGAAGATAAAGAAATTGTAACTGCTAGAGATGCACAGCCAGCAACGGCTACGCCAATCTTACAAGGTATTACAAGAGCGTCACTTCAGACTAAATCGTTTATCTCTGCAGCATCGTTCCAAGAAACAACTAAGGTTCTTAACGAAGCAGCTGTAGCTGGTAAAATTGATACGCTTGAAGGTCTTAAAGAAAATGTTATTGTAGGACACAAAATTCCAGCTGGTACTGGTATGCGTAAATACGATCATATTATCGTTGGATCTAAAGAAGAGTTTGACGAAATGATGTTAGCTAAAAAACAAGAAGTAAATTTTAACTAATAAAAATGGTCTCGAGTAATCGGGACTATTTTTATCCCAACGCAGGTTGGGTTTCTTAAATATTTTAAAATCCTGCCCAATCTAATTGAGCGGGATTTTTTTATTAAAACATAATAGATATGGCAGACGAAAAAGATCCTAAAAAACAAGGGCAAATTAATATAGAATTAGACGAAAAGATTGCAGAGGGTATTTATTCTAACCTTGCAATTATTAACCATTCCGTTTCGGAGTTTGTAGTAGACTTTGTTAGCATTATGCCAGGAACTCCTAAGAGTAAGGTTAAATCTAGAATTATATTAACACCACAGCACGCTAAACGCTTGCTAAAGGCATTGGCAGATAATGTAAACCGTTTCGAACAAGCACATGGTGAAATTAAAGATTACGAGCAAGCTCCTATTCCATTGAACTTTGGACCTACGGGCGAGGCTTAATAGTTCTCATATAAAGTGTGATCATTAGGTTGGTAAGGTTGCTCGAAATGGTTTTTCCATAGCAAGCTCCAATTCCATTAAACTTTGGACCTACGGGCGAAGCTTAATAGTTCTCATATAAAGTGTGATTATTAGGTTTTTAAGGTTGCTCGAAATGGTGCTTCCATAGCAAGCTCCAATTCCATTAAACTTTGGACCTACGGGCGAAGCTTAATGGTTCTCATATAAAGTGTGATTATTAGGTTGGTAAGGTTGCTCGAAATGGTTTTTCCATAGCAAGCTCTAATTCCTTTAAACTTTGGACCTACGGGCGAGGCTTAATAGTTCTCATATAAAGTGTGATTATTAGGTTTTTAAGGTTGCTCGAAATGGTGTTTCCATAGCAAGCTCCAATTCCATTAAACTTTGTATTTGCTGATGAAGCTTAAACATAAAAAATCCCATTGAACTATATCAATGGGATTTTTTATGTTTTTGAGACACCCTAAAAATGCGTGTCTTTTATTTTGTGCTATACCTTAATCAAATTCTGATGTTAAATGGAATTTAATATTAGGATATTTCTGTTCTGTCATTTGTAAAGAGAACTGAGAATCGGCTAAAAATACCAATTGATTTCTTTTATCTTTCGCTAAAAAACGTTGTTTTACACGAAGAAATTCTTTGAATTCGTCACTCTTTTTATCTTTAGGTTCTACCCAGCACGCTTTATATACGTTTAAGTTTTCGTACGTACATTTTGCCCCATATTCGTGTTCTAAACGGTATTGAATAACTTCATACTGTAAAGCTCCAACGGTACCAATAACTTTTCTTCCGTTAAGTTCTAAGGTAAATAATTGGGCAACCCCTTCGTCCATTAATTGGTCGACACCTTTATTAAGTTGTTTCGATTTTAATGGGTCGGCATTATTAATATATCTAAAGTGTTCTGGAGAGAAACTTGGCACGCCTTTATAATTAAGAATTTCACCTTCTGTAAAGGTATCTCCAATTTTAAAACTTCCCGTATCTTGTAATCCTACAATATCTCCAGGAAATGAAATATCTACTATTTCTTTTTTCTCTGCAAAGAAGGCATTCGGACTAGAGAACTTTACTTTTTTCTTACTTCTAACATGTAGGTAAGGCGAATTACGTTTAAATTCTCCTGAAACAATTTTTACGAAAGCTAAACGGTTTCTATGGTTGGGATCCATATTCGCATGTATTTTAAACACGAATCCTGTAAATTTATTTTCGTCTGGTTGTACAAGGCGCTCCTCACTTTGCTTAGGTCTTGGCTTTGGTGCGATATCTACGAAACAATCTAATAATTCGCGAACTCCGAAATTATTTAAAGCAGACCCAAAAAACACAGGTTGCATATGTCCGTCTAAATACTCTTGTTTATCGAATTGTGGATAAATGCCATCAACCAATTCAATTTCTTCTCTTAAGGTAGCGGCTGCTTTTTCTCCTACTATTTTGTCTAATTCTGGAGAAGACAGATCCGAAATTTCTATAGTTTCTTCAATATCTTTTCTACTATCTCCGCTAAACAGGTTTACATTCTTTTCCCAAATGTTATAAATCCCTTTAAAGTCGTAACCCATTCCTATAGGAAAACTTAAGGGTACAACTTTCAATCCTAGTTTTTGCTCAACCTCATCTAATAAATCGAAAGCATCTTTACCTTCACGGTCCATTTTGTTTATAAAAACAATCATTGGAATGTTTCGCATACGGCAAACCTCAACTAATTTCTCAGTTTGTTCCTCGACCCCTTTTGCAACATCAATTACAACAATTACACTATCTACAGCAGTAAGTGTTCTAAAGGTATCTTCGGCAAAATCCTTGTGTCCAGGAGTATCAAGAATGTTAATTTTTATACCATTATATTCAAAAGCTAATACAGAAGTAGCAACAGAAATCCCACGCTGACGTTCAATTTCCATAAAGTCACTCGTAGCTCCTTTTTTAATTTTGTTACTTTTTACCGCTCCAGCTTCTTGAATTGCACCACCAAAAAGAAGTAATTTTTCAGTTAAGGTTGTTTTACCGGCATCGGGATGCGATATAATTCCGAAGGTACGACGTCTGTTTATTTCACTTTTAAAACTCATAATAATTCTTGAAAATAGGACGCAAAGATACTATTATTAGTATGAAATGTAATAAATGAAGCGGCCCCTTTTTATTTTTATCTTCACATTAACGTATTTTATAATTTTACTTGGTATTTTTACAATATGATAGAAGAAAACGTAGTATTAGTTAACGAAAATGATGAGCCAATTGGGCTTATGCCAAAACTTGAAGCACACGAAAAAGGCGTATTACATAGAGCCTTTTCTGTATTTGTATTTAACGAAAAGAATGAATTAATGTTACAGCAACGGGCATTAAGTAAATACCATACACCAGGATTATGGACCAATACATGTTGTAGTCATCAACGGGATGGCGAGTCTAATCTAGATGCCGGAAGAAGACGTTTAGAAGAGGAAATGGGGTTTGTAACGGCTTTAGAAGAAAAGACGTCTTTTATGTATAAATCACCTTTCGAGAATGGTTTAACCGAGCACGAGTACGACCATATCTTAGTTGGACATTATAATGGACAACCTAATATAAATCCAGATGAAGTGGCCGATTGGAAATGGATGACATTAGAAGATGTTAAAGCCGATATTAAACTTCATCCAGACAATTATACGTCTTGGTTTAAGATTATTTTTGATAAATTTTATGACTTTATAAATATCTCGTAATATATGATAGCGAAAGTAAGTAGGCAAGGGTATTTTAATGCGGCCCACAGATTATATAGGAAGGATTGGACAGACGAAAAAAATCAGTTAATTTTTGGTCGATGTAATAATGCAAATTATCACGGACATAATTATGATGTTATTGTAAGTGTCACGGGGGAAATAGATAAAGAAACGGGTTTTGTTATTGATTTAAAAATTTTAAAACAACTTATAAAAGACGAAATAGAAGAGGCTTTCGATCATAAAAACCTGAATCTGGATGTGCCAGAATTTAAAGATCTTAATCCTACAGCAGAAAACATTGCAGTTGTAATCTACAATAAAATAAAACCGAAACTGAAAGACGATTTACAATTAGAAATTACACTCTACGAAACACCTAGAAACTTTGTAAGTTACTCAGGTAATTAAATAGGTCTCTTAATATCTCGTTTACCTCATTGCACATGCATTGATATGCATGAAAAAAAATGGTGTTAATCTTTTAAATTTCAGAATAAAGCAAAAAAAATCCCGGGTGTAACACTCGGGAATTTTATTTAACAAGCTGTTTTTTCTTCTCGGACATAATCTTTATCCAAAGTAAAGCCAAACATTGCACTACAAATTGTTTCATGATGATTAGTGACTGGCTTTGGTTTAGTAACAATAATATTTACTAGATAACCATTGTCATGTTTTTTTATAAGTTGTGCCTGAATAGTTAATTCATCATTTAGGAATGCATTTTTATGCATTTTAAATTTAAAATCTGCAAGATCGGGGGCGTCTTGTAAATAAAATTCTTTAATAGGGTAAGCCGCGACTGTTTTAACCTTGTTATATAGGTTGTGAGGTAATAAAAAGCCATTAGCGTTACTTACATGTTCTGTTACAGTAAAAGGTACGTTGGTATATGTGTATGTATTCATGATGTATTGTTTTAAGGATAAACTAAAGTGGGACTGAATTCGTAGTGGTGAAATGTGCAAAACATGACGTTAATACGATTGGAATGGGCGATAAGCTTCTGGTTTTTCTGTGACATTGAGATTACATTTTTCATAATTTTAAAATTTAAATTAGTAATGGATTAAAAATAAAAAAGGTGCCTTTAAAAAAGCACCTTTGTCGTTTATCGTTATATTATATAATAGTTAACTAAATTCAAGATGCGTTGCTAGCTTAATATTAAGCATGAAAATGACGATTGACTTCCACTGTTGTGAAATACAATTACAAATTTGCTTATTATGTGCTTTGCTTACATTCATGACTTAAATGTAGTTATTAAATTTTAATTCAGCAATATTTATTTGTATTTATAACAAAATTTGTTTTGGATTAGTGTAATTTTGCAGTTAAATAAATACAATATTAAATTATGGCAAATGTTAGAGATCTTAAAAAGGACATTAATTTCGTTTTAGGAGATATTATCGAAGCTGTTTATGTTTGGCAATATACCAACACAGACAAAGATGTTAAGGAAAGTGAAGCAATTATAGACGAAGCAATCAATACTTTTGACACTTTAATAGCAAAAGTGAATAATAAAAATGTAGAAGACAAAAAGGCTCATTTTAAGGCTATTAATCAAGAGTTGGAGACTGAAGGTCGTATGCTGATTGATAAAATTAATAAATTAAGCTAAATTTTTTTGAAAAAGATTTGCAGATATTAGAAATAGCTCTATCTTTGCACTCGATTTTCAAGCCGATGTAGCTCAGCTGGCTAGAGCAGCTGATTTGTAATCAGCAGGTCGTGGGTTCGAGTCCCTCCATCGGCTCTTTAAAAGTTCAATGTTTTTACATTGAACTTTTTTTTTGCCCTATACTTTTCTCTCTTCTATATTTGACTTAATTTTAAAAGGTCAAGTCACCTAATTATCCGGACTCTGCTATTATTTTTCCTTTTCTAGTCGGAGTTAGAATACCTCATCTAATCTTAATATCCATTATGAATAAAAAAATAAATTTAAAAGATGCTATTTCTATCGGTATAGGAGGTATGGTTGGAGGTGGTATTTTTGCTGTACTCGGTCTCGCAGTGTCTTTGGCAAAAGGTGGTACACCTATAGCGTTTCTGTTTGCGGGCTTAATTGCAATGTTAACCGCATATTCGTATGCTAAGTTGTCTAAGAAATATCCAGAAAATGGCGGTACTGTTAAGTTTATTCATCAGCAATATGGAAATGGAGTTTTTGCCGGAGGAATAAACAATCTACTCTGGATTAGTTATATTGTTATGTTAGCACTCTATGCATCGGCTTTTGGTTCTTATGGCGCAGCCTTAATATCTTTAACTGGAGACCACACTATAGACACTCATATATTTCAATCGGCAATTATTGCGATTGCTCTTCTTATTAATTATTTAAGTGTAAGCCTGGTGAGTCGTATAGAATCAGTGGCTGTAGTTATAAAACTCCTTATCTTAATTGCATTTATAGGTGTTGGGTTTTACGGATTTTCTGCACATCCAGAACATTTAGAGCAATTGTCGCCATCAAATTGGGAGAATCCGTTCTTATTATTATCCGGAGGAATGGTCATTTTTGTTGCTTATGAAGGATTTGAACTGATAGCAAACTCTATATCCGATTTAAAAGATCGAGAAAAAAACACAGCTAAAGCCTATTATGGAGCCGTTGGCTTTGTTGTTGTATTGTACGTGTTAATTGCCGTAGTTACTGTGGGCTCTTTACCGTTTACAGCGATTGCCGATGCTCAAGACTATGTTTTAGCAAAAGCAGCGGAACCCACTTTAGGTCAAGTAGGGTTTACAATTATAACCATAACAGCGTTAATTTCTACATTTTCGGCTATAAATGCCACGGTTTTAGGAAGTGGGAGAGTGAATTACGATATCGCAATAGATCAGGAATTACCTAAATATTTTTGTCATCAGTTCTGGGGCAAACCTGTAGGGTTGTTAATTACGGCAATATTATCTATTGCTTTGGTAAACCTATTTCATTTGGAAAGTATTTCTACAGCGGGAAGCTCAGGCTTTTTACTTGTATTCTGTATTGTAAACTATATAGGTTATAAAAAACACGCGGTATTAGGCTCTAATAAGTGGATTCATGGCATAGCGTGTGCACTTTGCTTGTTAGCCTTTGTAACGCTAATTATACAACAGTTTTCAGGCAATAAGATAGGCGTTATTATTTCGCTTGGAATTATAGTGTTTTGCTTTGTAATGGAATTTATTTACAAAGGAGCACTAAACAGAACTCATTAAGTAGAAGAATGTATAACTGAGAAGTAAATGTTCTAAGAATATGCTACAAAAAAAGAAACCATTCTCTTAAATAAAACAGAGAATGGTTGTTTATGTTCTTAGCTCTTATAATTTACAGCACACTTTTAATGGCCTCGACCATTTTAGACGCTCGTAATTTAACTTCGTCTTCAGTCCAAGATAGCTTGATTAAACACGATATGTTTCTTGCGATATAATAATCTGATTTTTCGAAGTTCTTATTTTCTAAAGTACTTAAAGCATCTTGTATTTGAGGCGCAATAGGAAATAGGCTTTTGGCTTCTTTTAAATGATTCCATTTTCTAACATAGTGCCAATTGTTATTATAGTAGTGAAAACACCCATCTATACCTGCTTCTTTTAAAGCCAGCATAGCCTTGTTAGACGTTTCTAAGTCCGCTAAAAAGAAATTTAAAAACGAATAGTTTTCTACACCTTCTTCCGGGGTTGTTCTAAATGTAATTTCCGGAATAGCACTTAAAGCATCTCTTAAAATGGTATAATGTTTTTTCTGAATGGCTATAAAATCATCTAAACGTCTAACTTGAGCCAAACCTACCGCGGCATGAAGTTCTGATATTCTGAAATTATAACCTAAAAAAGGATGGCTTTCGGCACCGCGATCTGATCCCACATGGTCGTGACCATGATCACTATAATGATCTGCCCAAGTGGCGTACTCGTCGTTATTTGTAATAATGGCACCACCTTCTCCCGATGTTATGGTTTTAACAAAATCGAATGAAAAGCATCCTACATCTCCGTAACTTCCTAAAGGTTTCCCCTCGTAAGTTCCTCCAATTGCTTGGCAGGCATCTTCAATTAATTTTAGATTATGTGTATCGCAAATCTGTTTTAATTCTTTTAATCGCGCCATTCCTCCGCACATATGCACAGGCATAATCGCTTTGGTTTTTGGAGTGATAGCATTTTTTACAGCAGTAATATCCAAGGTTAGCGTATCGTCTATGTCTACCAGAACAGGAGTCGCGCCTAGCATTAGCACGGCTTCAAAACTAGCAACAAAAGTAAAAGTTGGTAGAATAACTTCGTCTCCAGAACCTACACCGGCAACAGCTAAAGCTACAGACACGGCAGCAGTACCACTGGATACTAATTGCGCATGCTTAACTTGCATTTGAGTTTGTAATTCGGTTTCTAATTCTTTAGCTTTCCAATGATTGTTTCTCATGGCATCGAAGCCATAACGCATTAAAACACCACTTTCAAGTACATCGTGTACTTCTTTTTTTTCGGCACTTCCAAAAAGTTCAAATCCAGGCATGAGGTCTATTTAAAATTGAATTCAAATTTACGATTAAAGCAAGGAATAAAAAAGAAGTCAAAACGAAGATTCTAGATCTTTTCAATCAGGAGCATATAGCAATTATAAAAATGGAGAAACCATTTTAGTGCTATAAAACATGACAACACGGTGGCTCAATCGTGGTACATATTATTTAACCTTCAGTATTCATAGCACAACAAATATGGAAAAGCATAAGATTTAAAGGCTTACTATTATAAATGTATGATACTATCTGCGGCAGGTTTTCTTACCTTCTTCATATCAGAAAATATATCGTCTTCTGCGCGATATCCAATCGGAAGTACTAAAACAGATTTTAATCCTTTTTGAGTAAGCTCTAAAATATCATCGTATTTAGTAGGGGTGAAGCCTTCCATGGGGCAGGAATCAATATGTTGCACAGCGCACACCGTTAGCATATTTCCTAAAGCAAGATAGGCTTGTTTAGTTGCCCAATTCTCTATTTGTAATTGTTCTTTATTTTCGAAATCTGATATTAAAAAGTTTTTAAAAGGTTTTAAAACAGCTTCCGGTGTATTGCGTATAGACTGTACACGTTTAAAATAATTTTCGACAAATACATTATTTATGGTCGTTTCTATACAGAATACTAAGACATGAGAGGCTTGAGCAATTTGCTCCTGATTCATGGAGGCTTCTACCAATTCACGTTGCAAGGCTTTATTTTTAATCACTACTAATTTTATAGGTTGTAAACCATAAGATGTAGCTGTTAAATTGAAAGCATCCAAAAGCACTTGAAGTTTGCTGTCTTCTATAATGCGGTTGTTATCGAATTTTTTAGTGGCATATCGCCATTGCAACTGTTTAATAATATCCATATACTGATTTAATAGGTGCCAAAAATAGGATTTGAAACGGACTTTAGCCTTAATATCTTTATTATTTTAGATGAAAGCTTACTCTTGCACGTGAAATAGGTTGTAGATATAAATTTATAACCATTTGAAATATAATTTGTTAAATGAGGTCGTGAAAAATGTTTCGATTTTTTTTAATTTTTATTTGATATAATCGAAAAAGCGTCTTATATTTGCACCCGCAATCAGGGAATACCTGATGAGACACTCGGAGAATTGGCAGAGTGGTCGAATGCGGCAGTCTTGAAAACTGTTGAGGGTCACACCTCCGGGGGTTCGAATCCCTCATTCTCCGCAAAAACCCTTATAATCGTATGATTATGAGGGTTTTGTTTTTTATAGCCTATCACCATCAAAAATAGTTCATTAGACATCCGTCTCAAAAGTTATGTATTGGACTAAAATAAAATGTGATTTTTGTAAGAAAAGAAATCTGTTAAATAGATCATCAAACCTTCTTAATCTGTTGTGAATAGAGGTCATTATAGAATAGTTTACAACTCAAATCCCGCTAGCAATCAAATAAAGGAATAATTATCGATTATTATGGGAGATTCTTGACTCTGCTAGATACCTTTTATATATAAACGATTACTCTTTTAAGTTCTCTTCTGGGTATATTTTTTTTTGTTCGCGCGGAGTCGAGAATATAATAATTTAGAATTAGCCGATTTTTTAAGATTACAATTCAATAATATATTCTGATACCTTTGTTAATAAAAGCACATAGACTTCTAAAAACTTTAATCTTTGTATTAAAAATTAAAGCTTTTAAAAGTCAGATTAGAGTAGATAAGAATGTCGTGTTCTGTTTTCTAGATTAATTACTAAGGTGCTTAAACACTGCAAACAAGGACAATCTTTTTTTACTTCTGCGTACTTAAGTTAATAATGTGTTCGGTTTTTATTTTTGAAAGCTCTTTTAATTTATTCGCTTCAAATAGCGCAGGTAAATCCTTTAACGGTGTGCCCACCTCAGCTTCGTAATTTGTATAGTCTTGAAACGTAATACCACCTACAACGCTTTTATTATAAGCGACTCTAAAGCGTACACCTCCTTTATTTACGCTGTAATTATAAGCTAAATAATCGATTTTTTTAGAGTCTTTATTTATCCAATAATAGTATTCGTCGTCGTGATCTTCACCACCGCCATCTTCATTAAATGTTACTTGAATGGTTTCGTAAGCTTCTCCTTTTATGGTGGTGCTTTCCATACGTTTAGCATTCACAGCTTCGTCGTTTAATTTATACGGTAAGGTTGCAAAGTAAATTACAGAATTTAAAGCTCCCGTGCCACTCGCCATGTCTTTATCGGATAATTGAACAGGTTTACCATTAATAGTTCTAGAAAAACGACCATTGTCTAAAACATCAATAATTTTTGAACCGTCTTTGTTGTATATTTTTGTATACACGTATTCCGAATTGTTATTCTTAAATTGAAATGTGTTATCTCTAAATACAAATGAATAATTAGCCGTATCGTATAAATCTCCACCATGCGCCTTAATCGCTTCATCTATTATTCTCTGGGACTCGGATAAAGCATGAGATGGTACTTCGGGTGTTGTAACGCTTTCTGTTACGGTTTGAGGTTCTGTTTTCTTGGTTTTTGAATTACAAGCGGTAAGTAATCCTATTGAAAAAACGATTAAAAGTGATTTTAAAATTTGCATCAATATGTTTTTATGGTGTTTGAAAGTTAGCCGTTATTTATTGAAATACCTTTCAACTTATTGCAAAAATATGTTGCTAGCTACATGTGCATATTGTGTTAGAAAAATCTTCTAATTTTCGCAAGTCTGTATTTATCTGGAAACGATAGGAGAGATGACTGAGCTAAATAAAAAAAGGTAGCAATATGAATTGCTACCTTTTAATAGATGATTAAAAAACCGGCTTAATTATATCCGAAATTTTGCTCAATGCCATCTGTGACATCAATAGTAGATTGTGGGATAGCAAAAACTCTTAAATACGGTTGCGTAGCGGCTTTAGCCGTATACGCTTTGTCGTAAGTATTAAAACGAATCATTTGTTTTCTTCTGTACATTTCCCAATACATTTCAAATCCGATTTCGTTGTATAGAGTCACGTCATCTAAAGTTTCAAGGGCAACACCAGGAGCATTATCAAATAAAGCTTCTCGAGTTCTGCTAGTGCGCAATGTATTAATATCGGCTAAAGCAAGACCCGTTTCTCCTTTTCTAAAATAAGCTTCTGCTCTCATACAGTAAATACCTCCTAAACGATATAACGGAATATCTACAGCACTGTTCCCGTTTCCATTTTCTGGATCAAATTCCCATTTAAAGTTACGTACACCTGCATTAATTTGATCTTGTGTTAAAATGGCTTCCGACGGATTGTTAAAATTCATTTCTGGCGTATAGTCCATAGGAATAGTCGTGTTCTTTTCCATGTATAATTTGCTAATTGCAATTCTTCCGTCTGCAGTCATATTAAAGCCTCCTTTTCCATCAAGTGTAGGTCCGTATTGTTGTCCAACTTGTAAACCTCTATTAAAATGTACTAAAGGTTTTCCTGTATCAGGTCTAATATCTTCTGCAGGTACACTAGTCGTTGTGCCATCATTCATAAACCAAGTTCCATCGGCATACTGATAATATCTGTGGAATCGCGGATCGTCATGATTACCTTCCCAAGTCTTATAAAAATCAGGTCCCACATTAGAGCCATTAGTACCTCTGTTGTCTGGAGTTTGTTTTTGCGCACGTCCGGTAGACATATAGGCAAAATCATTATCACTTCTTCTAATATTATCATTCTCCTGAATTACTGCAAAAATAATTTCAGATCCGTTAGAATTACTTAGTGCAAAATTGTCGAAGTAGTTGCTCTCTAAACTAAAGCGATCGTTAATTAATAACGTAGAATAGTAAATAACCTTATCCATATCTGTCCCGTCGTTATCGACAGCAGTTTCTGTAAAATTAAAACTAGAAACCGAATTATAACGATCTTTAAAAACAGCTCTGTTTAAATACATATCTGCTAATAAAGCATAAGCCGCTTGTTTTGTAAAACGTCCATTATAGGTTTGCTGTTCTCCTAAATTTGCAAGATTTGGAATGATAGCTTCTAAATCTGATATTAAATTATCTATTTCTGTATCTGCTTGAAGAAAAACTAAAGATTTATCGTCTGAAAATAAGTCTCTATATGGTGCTTGGTTAAATAAGTCCAAAGTATTGTAAACATATAGAATTAATAAAGCTTTGGCTTCGGCCATGAATAAATCATAATTCGCATAATTTGGGTTTTCTTGTAAAGATTCAATAGCAATTAGCGTTTTAGTGATACCGCTATTTAGAGCATTCCACGTCCCTGTAACTTGTGCATTAGTCGTTCCCCAAGTAAACTCTGTAAGGTCTCTCCATTTTCCACCGTCTCCCCAGTCGCTTCCTCGAGTAGGTAGCATACATTCGTCGGTAGGATATTCTTGTAAACCAAAAACGCTACCATGATCTGTAAACGTACCATCTGCCAATTGTCCGTAAGCTGCAGCAATTGCACTTTCTGGGTTAGATGTTTGTCCGCCAATGACTTCGTCTTTAACAACTTCATCTAAATCCGAGCAATTAAAAGCCAGCGTACTTAAGATGAAAGTGAACGTTATTTTTGATATTATATTGATAGTTTTCATAAATTATAATTTTAGTGTTGCACCTAGCATATACGTTTTAGATGATGGGTAAGTCGTGTAATCTATTCCTATAGATTGGTTTCCTCCAGAATTTCGCGGACTATTAATTAACGGGTCGTAACCAGAATAGTTAGTGATTGTAAATAAATTCTGAGCACTTAGATATAGGTTTAAACCTTGTAGCCATTCTAAATTAAGACGATCTGTATCTAAAGAGTATCCTATTCTTGCGTTGTTTAAACGTAGGAAATCTGATTTTTCTAAATATAATGTCGAAAGTTGAGGTGTGTTAGAATAACTAGCTCCAGCATTATAAAATTCTGAAAGGACATTTCTATCGGAAACAATATTGTTAATGTTTAACGCTAAATTGGTGTTGTTAACTAGTAAACCACCACTTTGTCCAATTAAAGAAAGACTTAAATCCCAACGTTTATAACTTAAGTTGGTGTTTATCCCGTATGTGAAATTAGGTAGAGCACCTTCAAAAATCTGACGGTCGTCACTATTTATAGCGCCATCGTTATTAAAATCTTCAAAAATGTCTGCGCCATTCGCATCGAAACCTAAGTGTTTTAACATATAAAACGATCCTGCTTCGTAACCACTTTTATAAATGTTTGCAACTACTCCAGATAAACCTGGTCCTGCAACACTACCTGAATATAATTCTGAAACCGGTAAGTCTACTACCTCATTATCTAACGTTGCTCCGTTTACATCTAGAGACCATGAAAAGTCGTCTGTACTTATAATTTGCGAACCTAAACTTAATTCAAAACCTTTATTTACAATTTCTCCACTAATGTTTTGCCACACTGTTGTTGTTGGGCTTAAAGGTTCGGCAGGAATGTTTAGAATGGCATTGGTTGTTGTTTTTGTGTAATAATCTGCAGAACCGTATAATTTGTTATTCCATAAACTAAAATCCGCACCAATATTTAATTGCGATACCACTTCCCATTGTAAATCTGGATTGGCAGTTCTGTTTACTACAATTCCATTTGTTATGCTCGGATCGTTATATAAGTAATATCCTCCTGCAGCCGATTGCGAATAACTGGCCTGAGTGATTTTGTTTTGTACTTCTTGGTTCCCTGTTTGTCCCCAACTAAGTCTTAGTTTTAATTGGTTAATCACATCAGAATCCATAAAAAACTGTTCGTTGTCTAAATTCCAACCTAATGCAAATGAAGGGAAATATCCATATTTGTTATTCTCACCAAAACGGGTCGAACCATCTGCTCTTACCGATGCAGTAATTAAATATCTGTCATCAAAATTGTAATTTACCCTACTAAAATAAGATTGTAATTCGTTTTCTTGAGCGTATCCACTTAAGCCATTCTGTTGCCCAGAATATCCAGGATCGTATTCTGGTTTAACACCTGTGCCTTTAGGGTCTATTCCTGTAACAGAAAATGTTGTTCCAGAGAAATCGAATTTCTGATATGAAAATCCTCCTAAAACTTCAAAGTTGTTTTTATTAAATCCAAAACGATACGTTAAATAGTGCTCCATTAAAGTACTCTGAGACTCTAAATTTGTTTGAACGTAAGCACCTTCTGGTGTTCTATCTGTAGCATTTGGGTAAATAGTAGAATTACGTTCCGAAACCGAACGATCTACACCGTAGTTAAACTTATAGTCTAATCCGTCAATAATTCTAAACGATGCTTCGGCATTTCCAAGAATTCGTACTGTATTGGTATGATCCTCGTAAATGTCTAATAAATACATCGGGTTGTAGTTCTGATTTAAATTAAAGTTGGTGTATTCGCCATCTTCATCAAATACAGGTTGTGTTGGGTTAGCCATTAAAGCATGGATAATTAACTGTCCATCCGAACCTGCATCAGAACCATTTGGCACTCCAGTTTCGTTAATCTGGCTGGCAGTTAAATTTACCTTTACCTTTAATCGTTTGTTATCAAAGAAAGATTCTTCAGCATTTAAACGCGCCGTTACTCTGTCGAAACCACTATTATGTACAATCCCTTCCTGATCCATTAACGATAAAGAGGTGTAATAATTTCCGCTTTCTGTTTTAGACGAAAAGGAGAAATTGTTATTCTGAGTGATACCGCTACGAAGTAATTCGTCTTGCCAATCTGTGTCGCCACCATGATCGTAAGCGTCGTCGTTTATAGCATTTCTGTAGTCGTCTGCTTCTAGGACGTCAATCTTTTTAATTACATTGGAAACACTTAAATAAGAATCTATCGTAATAGCTGCTTTGCCTGTTTTTCCTTGTTTTGTGGTAATAATAACAACACCGTTAGAACCTCTTGCTCCGTATATCGCGGCAGCAGATGCATCTTTTAGCACTGTAATAGAAGCAATATCACTAGTGTTAAGGAAGTTTAGTGGATTCTTTGCGCTAGAATTTCCAAGTCCAAAATTAGGACTAGGCGCACTCACATTTGTATTACTCAAAGGAACACCATCTACTACAAATAAAGGTGTGCTACCACTTCTAATAGAACCTACACCACGAATAGAAACGTCTACACCAGAACCTGGTTCTCCGTTAGAAGGAATTACACGTACACCTGCAACTTTACCTTGTAATAAATTATCTGCAGAAATATTTACACCTTCCTTAAAATCGTTAGACGATAATTGAGTTACAGCACCTGTAAGATCTTTCTTTTTTTGCTGACCATATCCTACAATTAAAACCTCGTTTAGCACAGCGCTAGAAGGTTGTAAGGTAATGTTTAGGTAGTCGGCATCTATAACAACTTCCTGGGTTTCATAACCGATAAATGAAATTTGTAATGTTTGTCCGTAGCTGGCTTCGATAGAAAATTCACCGTCAAAGTTGGCAGAAGCACCTATGGTTGTATCTTTTATTAAAATAGAAGCGCCTAATAAGGGAACGCCAGTTTCGTCTACAATTTTACCTTGTATCGTTTTTTGAATCGCTTTATTAGACGTTTTGTTTTTTGAGGCTGTGGCAGTACTTGTGTAACCCGTTTGGTATACAAGCAAGAATAATATTAAAAAAGTTATATTTTTTAATAGAAATAAATTATTTTTATTATACATATTTAAGTTATTGGTGTTACAATGCTTAATTAATAGGCCGTAGTTGTTCGTAGCAACTATGGTTTTTTGTTTTGAGGAAAGTTTATACGTATTTTTAATTCATTAAGTGAGTAAAGATTTTAGAGGTTAATTGGAAGTCGTTAACAAAACTTTATAAGTTTTAATCGTGTCGCAAATTAATGAAATCTTAAGCTCTCAAATTTTAGCTAATAGTTATGCAACTGTTAAATAAACAGTGTGGTGTAAATTATACTGAAAAATGTTAATATGTTGTTATGTAGTAGTTTAATGGTTTTGTGTGGGTCACTTAAACATGTTAAGTTTTTACATTTTGTTCTTAATTTACTAACATGAACTTAATGGATTAGTGGTAATTTTGGCCACTAATTTTTTTTAGTTATGAAATATTATTTGTCCTTATGTTTATTGTGTATTCTATGTTTTAAAGTGAGATCTCAACACGATGCTTTACGCATTAATCAGCTTCAAGTTATTGGTTCTCATAACAGTTATAAAAAAGAAATAGAGCCTAAACTATATCGTTTTTTAGAAGAAAAGGATACCACCAATAGTATACAATCTTTACAGTATACCCATATACCTATATTAGAGCAGTTAGATATGGGATTACGAAATCTTGAAATAGATGTTTATGCCGATTCTAAAGGAGGGACGTATGCAAATCCAAAAGGATTATCTCTAGCACAACCAGATGAGGCATTCGATCCTAATAAGGTCATGCAGAAACCGGGATTTAAAATTTTACATGTTATAGATATCGATTTTAGAACGCATTATTATACTCTAGATGCTTGCTTAAAGGATATAAAATCATGGTCTGAGGCGCACCCTAATCACGAACCTATTTTTGTAACATTAGAAGCTAAAGACGGAAAAGCAAATATGTTTGGCACACAGCCAGAAGAATTTACAACATCACTTTTTGCAGAACTCGATAATGCACTAAAAAGCGGTTTAGGAAGTGATAAATTAATAACTCCGGATAATGTTAAAGGCAAATATGAAACTCTAGAGCAGGCGGTGTTAAATAATAACTGGCCAAAATTAAAAGACGCTAGAGGGAAGTTCTTATTTATTTTAGATGACTCTGGTAGAAAACGTGATTTATATATTAAAGGGCATCCATCGCTTAATAATCGTGCTATGTTTGCAAATGCAAATCCAGGAACGCCTGAAGCGGCAACTTTATTTAGAAATAATCCAGAAGATAAGTCCATAAAAGATTTAGTGTCTAAAGGATATATAATAAGAACGCGTGCAGATGCAGGTACCAAAGAAGCACGATCTAACGACTATTCTCATTTTAATATGGCAAAGGATTCTGGTGCACAAATTATCACTACAGATTATTATTTGCCTAGTACATTATTTAAAAGCGATTATCATATTTCATTTAAAAACGGGACATATGTTAGAAAGAATCCGGTTACAACAAAGTAAGTACTAGTTTTCTATAGCTTTTAAAGCTCCTGTATTATAATCTATAACAAAATGATTAGCAGGGGCACCGTTTAAGAATTTTAAAAAGATTGAAGAAAAGGTTAATAATTTCTGTCTGATATCGTCGTTTTTATTCGGAGATAGCGTCAACTTATAAGTATCAAATAGCCATTTATATATGGCTATTTGTTTGTCTCCAATATCGTTAATTGCTAAAACATCAGCATTCCGAATTCGGTAAAAATCAAATATCATATCAAAGCCAGTCCAGTCTTTAAAATCCTCTACTGTTAAATCGGAGGTTTGTAAAGCCAATACAGCTTTGTTTTCGGCCATTTCCCAATCTAACTTATATTCGGTTTTGTTTAGACATAAGGTTTCAATTGAGATGTTAGTATCTAAGTAAGGTAGCAGAAGTAAATCTTCAGCGGTGATATTTAACATGAAATCCTTAAAACCCGGAGCCCATTCTTTTAGAAACCTTAAGCGTACTAGTTCTTTTAAATGAAACATGGTAAAATCATGATACGACGTACTGTTTAAAATTTCATGATTCCATAAAGGGTTTCCTTGCGAAGTTAAATGCTTATATTCCTTTTCGTAAAGTGGAAATAAATCATCAAAATTAGGAACATGGTTAACTTGTATAGTGCTCACTTCAATCTCATTATTGGCTTTTACTTTTAATATTTTATAACCTGGAATATATGCGGCAATAGATGGTGTTTGTATATTAATTAAAGACTTTTCGTTTTCAAAGGTTCTCACGCCAGTGTCGTTAATATGCATATGTCCTGCTACATGGATTTTTATTCCGGCATCAAAAAATATTTTAGAGACCGCTTCCTGAGGTACACGTTCTAAATGCCATTTTTTACCTTCGAAAAAGGATTCTAATTCTTTTGATGCATCATCGTTAAAATCAATCATCGGGTAATGGCTAAAAGCAATAAGTGTTTTGTTTAATCGCTTGGCTTCCGAGGCAACCCTTTTTACCCATTGTATAAGGTGTGTTTTATGAGTAATTACATTGTTATATCCTATACTAGCGCCGCTGTAATTTTTCGGGTCTAAAGCGTGGCCAGCAATAGAATCTTTTGGTAGATATACATTGGCATCTAAAGCGAGTAGCCATACGTTTGGTGTTGGTTCTACAACATAGCTAGCGTCGGGAATGGTGTATCCTGGCGCCATATTATACATCCTATTATTTAATGTGCTTTGCTGTAAAGCTGTTTTATAAGTGTAAGTCTCGGGTGTATAGTTAGAGAAGGGAGTAGCCCAATACAGATGGTTTTCTTGAGGGAAAAAACCAAAAGATTGTAAATGATTAAGAACGCCCGTGTACCCTAATTTTTTAATGTCTTTAGAAAGAATGACAGGGAGGTCGGTTTTTAAAGGTTTATAACTATAAATAGCTTGAGCCTGTCCGTCTGTTCCCATAAAATCAGATTTTCCAGAATCTTGAGCAAGAGGTCCTACAGGATCGTGATTACCGGTGGTTATAAAAAATTGCATACCATAGGTTGTTTCGTAAGACTGGAGAATGTGTTGCAAACCTTTTAAATGAATGGCTTGGCCGTCGTCGGTATAATCACCCGGTAAGGCGACATACTTTATGCCTTTGTTTACCATATCGTCTAAGGCAGCAAATAGTGCAAAATAATTCTCGTTAAAGATTCTTGTAGAATGCAATTGCGCATCCATTGTTCTTAAAAGCGTGTGCTTTTTGGTCTTGTCATTGTATATTCCTTTATAATCGTTATCCGAAAATTCGCCATAAATATCTTGAAAGTGTATATCCGAAATAAAAGCAATTTCTATAGCCTTTGTGGTCGCATTTAGAGTATTAAAATAGTTAGCGCATTCTAGCGGGTGATCTGTGTTTATAAAATCTACGCCCATTCTATAAAATGTATTCCAGGCCAATGGCGTGTCTGGAGCGCCCCAAAAACGAAATGGTTTATTGTGTGCGTGTGCTTGGTTTACAACACGTTTTAAGGTGTTAAAATCTGTTGTCGGAATAGAATCCTGACCTTTCCAAGACGAGAAATTTGCGTAGCTAAGACTTATTAATGCAATTTTATTCAGCGCTTTTTTAGGAATTGGCTTTAAGCTTTGGTAGTCGAATAGTATATAATCAGGATAGGTATTGTAATCCTTTAATTCGGGTCTATGTCCCGAAATTACAAAACTCAGTTTTGGGTTACTTGTAAGCTCAGGATATGTTTTTAATACCGTCTCAATAGCATCAAGTGTGGTGTATGCTTCAGATTTTATATCGATTAAAAATTGGATCTGCTGTTCGGCTCCTAAGTGGGTTTTATAAACTTTACTTAAAGGTGCTAAGTATAAAGATTCTAAGGTGTTTTGTGACTTAATTTCATGGGCTTCGTGCGTAGCGTATAAAGTGTCGTTTTTTAAAAACACATCCACTTCTATAGATTCTAAACCACTATTATAGGCTTTCCAAAAGGGTAAAAGCTGACTGTAATCGTTGTGAGAATGAATCTTGTAAGGTGCTTGAGCAAAGCAAGAGAAGGATAGAAAAATAAAAATGTAAAATAAAGGACGAGATAAAGACATGAACAACCGTTTTACTTGAAAAATTAACTAATAAAATTACAATTAGTCGGCCCACTATTTGTGCTTCATGTATTATCTATCTATTAAGGATTACTGCCTCAGTATTTACAAATAGTTAAGAAATTTAGTAACGGATGGGAGTGTTATAATCTTTAATCAATTATGGTAATACATTTAAAACCTACCACTTTATAATATGTCTCGGTTAGGGGAACATTCATGCTAGTTTTTAGACAAAATATAGGTTCATTCTAGACTGGTTGGTCATGAAAAATATTAAATTGAATTTCAACGGATTAGTTGAGTCAAATACTGGTTCTGGTTGTTTTATTTTTAATAAGGGCTCATTTTTTATGAAACTAGGGCAAAATATGTAAAATAGTATCAATTATAGATAAAATACATTATTTTGAAAGTTTTAGTATTCTATATTTTTGAGTAAATTAAAAAACAGAATTTATGAGTTTTAAATGGGAAGGCGTTATGCCAGCGATTACAACACAATTTACAGATAAAGATGAATTGGATTTAGAGTTGTTTAAGGTTAATATTAAAGCACAATTAGATGCAGGTGTCCATGGTCTTGTATTAGGAGGTACTTTAGGTGAAGCTAGCACATTAACAGATGAAGAAAGACGTATTTTAACAAGAGAAGCTGTTGCGTTTACAGAAGGAAAGGTGCCTGTTTTAATGAATATTGCAGAAACAACAACTAAAGCGGCTATAAATTTAGCAAGAACTGCTGAAGAAGATGGAGCCGAAGCTTTAATGATACTGCCTCCAATGCGATATAAAGCATCAGACGAAGAGGTTGTTGAGTATTTTAGAGCTATTGCAGACAGTACGTCATTGCCAATAATGATTTACAATAACCCTACAGATTATAAAATTTTAGTGACTCTAGATATGTTTGCCGAATTGGTTGAATTGTGTCCAAACATTCAAGCGGTAAAAGAATCGACTAGAGATACAACAAATATAACTAGAATTAAAAATCGTTTTGGAGATAGACTAGCTATTATGACTGGAGTAGATACTTTAGCATTAGAAAGTTTATTATTAGGTGCAAACGGCTGGGTAGCTGGTTTAGTTTGTGCATTTCCAGCAGAAACTGTTGCTATTTACGAACTTCAAAAAGCAGGACGTATTCAAGAAGCTCTTGAGATTTACCGTTGGTTTATGCCATTGTTAGAGTTAGATATCCACCCAAAATTAGTGCAGTACATTAAATTTGCAACGTTACATACAGACATTGGTTCTGAATATGTAAGAGCGCCAAGATTAGTGTTACAAGGTGAAGAGCGTGCAGAAATAGAAAAAATTATTACAGATGCACTTGCAGTAAGACCAACATTACCAGAGTATAAAAACTTAAGTGTAATAGCTTAGAAATAATCATGTTTCTAATAGATAAAATGTTTGATTTTAGTGTTTATTTTAAACGGAAAAGTCAAACATTTATCTTTATTTTAACATGTACTTTGTTTAGTATCGTCAAATTTATTAGTAATATTTGATGAGGTTTAAACAAAAATAAATCGATTAGTAATTGTGTTATAGTTGTAAATTACAAACCTACTAAAACGAATTAATAATTAAACAAGATCCCTAATTCGGATTAAAAAACAAACTTGATGATAACAGGAAAAAATTATATAGGTAGCCAACTATCTGCAAAAGGCGAAAACGTATACAAAACATTTAATCCACAATCAAATACCGAAAATGAGCACGTGTTCTATGCTGCAACTTCAGAAGAAATAGATGAAGCTGTGACATTAGCGTCAGAAGCATTCGAGGTAACCCGATCACTTTCAGGATTAAAAAAGGCGGCGTTTTTAAATGCAATTGCAGACGAAATTTTAGCACTTGGAGATGAGTTATTAGATATGTATTGTGCAGAAACAGGCTTACCTGCAGGACGTGCGCAAGGAGAACGTGGAAGAACCATGTTTCAGCTACGTACTTTTGCCGATTTAATTACCGAAGGTTCATGGGTAGATGCAAGTATCGATACTGCAATACCAGACAGAGAACCTTTACCTAAATCAGATTTACGTAAAATGTATGTGCCATTAGGGCCTATAGCTGTTTTTGGAGCTAGTAATTTTGCTTTAGCATTTTCTACAGCTGGAGGAGATACTGCTGCTGCATTTGCTGCAGGTTGTCCAGTAATCGTAAAGTCACATCCAATGCATGCGGGAACAGGCGAATTAGTGTCATCTGCAATAATTAAAGCGGCCGAAAAAACGGGAATGCCAAACGGAATATTCTCTAATATTAATAGTAATGGTATCGAAGAAGGATCATTATTAGTGAGTCATCCAAAAGTAAAAGCAGTTGGTTTTACAGGAAGTATTCGCGGTGGTAGAGCATTATACGATTTAGCAACAAAAAGGGATGAACTTATTCCTGTGTTTGCCGAAATGGGAAGTATAAATCCTGTTGTAGCGCTTCCAAAAGCTTTAGAAAATAAAGCAGAAAGTTGGGCTAAAACTTACGCTTCTTCTATTGCTATGGGTACAGGACAATTCTGTACTAATCCAGGGCTGTTATTAGGGGTTAAAGGTGAAAGTTTAGATAATTTTATTTCTATTTTATCAAAAGAGTTTGTTAACATAGATCCAACATGTATGTTACATCCAAACATACTTGAGGCTTATAACAATAATAAATCTAAAGCTTTAGAGCAACCAGAGTTAGATATTGTAGCCGATTATACTGCTGAGGTTAAACCTAATTACGCGAAGCACGCTGTGGCTACCGTTCAAGGGAAAACCTTTATAGCAAACCCGACATTACATCAAGAAGTTTTCGGACCGTACTCTATAATTGTACAGTGTGAAGATATGGCAGAATTAGAAACTATACTTTCTAAATTAGAAGGTCAGTTAACAGGAACATTAATTGCCGACGACAATGAAGCTACCGATTATCCAAAAGTAATTGCAGCTTTACAAAATAGAGTTGGACGTATTATTTTAAACGGAATGCCAACAGGTGTCGAGGTGTGCCCTTCTATGGTGCACGGAGGTCCATATCCTTCTTCAACAGATTCTAGATTTACATCTGTAGGAGTAGACTCGATTAAGAGATGGGTAAGACCGGTTAGTTTCCAAGATTGGCCAAACGATTTGTTACCAGATGCACTTAAAAACGAAAACCCTTTAAATATTTTAAGGCTGGTAAATAGTGAAAAAACAAAAGATGTAATTTAAAAAATATTGAAAATTTAGCGGTTATAAAATTGAATGAAAAACAGCTTTAAATGTATTGATGCGCATACCTGCGGAAACCCAGTAAGAGTGGTGGAAGCAGGTGGGCCAATGTTGAATGGCGCTACCATGAGCGAAAAACGACAACATTTTCTAAAAGAGTATGATTGGATTCGTAAAGGACTCATGTTTGAGCCTCGCGGTCATGATATGATGAGTGGTAGTATTTTGTACCCGCCAAATAATCCGGAAAACGATTTTGGAATTCTATTTATTGAAACCTCAGGATGTTTACCCATGTGCGGTCATGGAACTATTGGTTCTGTAACTATAGCTATCGAAGAAGGCTTGGTTGTCCCTAAAACACCAGGAAAAATTAGAATGGAAGCGCCCGCTGGATTAGTAGATATTGAGTATCAGGAACTAGATGGTAAGGTAAAATGGGTTAAATTAACTAATGTAAAAAGTTTCTTAGCAGCGGAAAATTTAACCATTGATTGTCCCGAGCTAGGCGCACTAACCTTCGATGTGTCTTATGGCGGTAACTACTACGCTATTATAGATGCTCAAGATAATTTTTCTGGAGTTCAAGATTTTACGGCGAGTAAATTAATTCAGTTTTCTCAGGTTATTCGAGATAAAATCAATCTTAAATATCCTGATATGTTTATCCACCCAGAAGATCCTACCATTAAAGATGTATCTCATATTATGTGGACGGGAACACCAATAGATCCAAAATCTTCTGGACGAAATGCCGTGTTTTATGGTGATAAAGCGATCGATAGATCGCCTTGCGGTACAGGAACATCTTCTAGATTAGCACAATTACACGCTAAAGGGAAATTAAAAAAAGGAGAAGATTTTATACACGAAAGTTTTATTGGCTCGACATTTATTGGTCGCGTAGAGGAAGAAACATCTTTAAACGGAACATTAGCGATTATTCCTTCTATTAAAGGATGGGCAAGAATTTACGGCCATAATACTATTAGTATTGACGATGAAGACGATCCATATGCACATGGGTTTCAAGTGATTTAAATACCTATTAAATGAGTAAAAATATTGTAATTATTGGTGGAGGTATTACAGGATTATGTTCTGCATATTACCTTCAAAAAGAAGGGCATCAAGTCACCGTCTTAGATCAATCAGATATGGCATCGGGGGCATCTCATGTAAATGCCGGATATATAACGCCGAGTCATTTTATATCTTTGGCGGCTCCAGGAATGATTACAAAAGGAATTAAATGGATGTTTAATGCTGCAAGTCCGTTATACGTAAAACCCAGATTAGATATGGATTTTATTAATTGGACTTTAGCGTTTAAAAAATCGGCAACACCAGCCAAAGTTGAAAAGTCTATTTTAGCGATTAAAAATATTAATTTATTTTCTCGAGATCTTTACGAGGATTTAAAACAATCTGCCGATTTTAATTTCCATTACGAACGTAAAGGCCTTTTAATGTGTTATAAGTCTGATGAGGTTGGAGAAGAAGAATGGCATGTTGGACAACGTGGTATTCAGGAAGGTTTAGGGGTTAAAAACTTATCGGCTAAAGAGGTTCAGGAATTGGAACCTCATGCCAATTTAAATGTTAAAGGTGCTGTGTATTATGATTGTGATGCGCACATGACTCCTAATTATTTTATGAAAGATATGCTGGCTTATTTAAAAGCAAACGGAGTTATTTTTCATAAAAATGAAACTGTAACTGATTTAAAGTTTACAAATAAGACGATCACAGAAGTTGTTACAGATCAGAGGACATTACAACCCGACCAGGTGGTTTTAGCTGCCGGAAGTTGGAGTCCGTTAGTTTCTAAAAAACTAGGGATTAAAATACCTGTTCAGGCAGGAAAAGGTTACAGAATAAACGTAAATAGAGAAACACATATTACCATTCCAGCCATATTATGTGAAGCTAAAGTAGCGGTTACACCTATGGATGGTTTTACACGTTTTGCGGGTACCATGGAAATAGCAGGTATTAATAATGCTATAAATCCGAAACGGGTAGATGCTATTGCAACAGCTGCAAAAAATTATTATAACCATTTAGAAATTACTTCAGAAGAAAAAGAACAGGCACAATGTGGCTTAAGACCATGCTCGCCAGACGGATTGCCATACATTGGTAAATCGTCTAAATGTAATAATTTAATTATTGCAACGGGACACGCTATGATGGGGTGGAGCTTGGGGCCAGCAACAGGAAAGTTAGTTTCAGAAATGGTTTCAGATAAAAAAGTGTCGTTAGATGTGTCTTTTTATCACCCAGATAGAAAATTTTAATTTTACGGATGTGTTTTTTTTAAAAAGGAATTGTTGTGTTTTTAGTATAATTTTTTTGAATACAAAGCCGTAAAAGTAATTATAAATTAAAATAATGCGAATATCAGAATCTAGGTGTGATTTTGAATATTTATGTGTAAATACATAGGCCAAATTTTAATGGTGAGACCCATGTGGTAAACGTTAAATATTTGTGTGTTTTGCTTATTTGCACTAAGTTTAAAGCGGGTTTACAGTAGTTATGGAGTTCTTTTCCGTGGCTGTAAAAATATAGCTTTAATAGCTCAGCGTGATTACTTATTAATTATGCTATAATAGATTTTATTTTAACAAAAAAAATAGTTTACAATTGGAAAAGGAGTTTGATGCCATTGTTATTGGAACTGGTATTTCAGGTGGTTGGGCCGCTAAAGAATTATGTGAAAATGGCCTAAAAACATTAGTTTTAGAACGTGGTAGAATGGTAGAGCATGGAGAATATCCGACTGCTGAAAAAGATGATTGGGAGTTTGAGCATAGAGGACAAGCAACTACCGAAGATATTAAAAAGCAGGAGAAGCAAAACCGTACGGGTTTTGTAACCAAGGAAGCTTACAAACATTGGTTTGTAGACGATTTAAAACATCCATATAACGAGGAAAAACGCTTTGATTGGATACGTGGCTATCACGTAGGTGGAAGGTCTCTTACTTGGGGAAGGCAAGCGTTGCGTTTTAGTGATATAGATTTTGAAGCTAATAAGAAAGAAAACATAGGTGTAGATTGGCCTATACGTTATAAAGATATCGATCCTTGGTACACAAGAGTAGAAAAATTTATAGGCGTGTGTGGCGAGAAGCTGGGATTGCCTCAATTACCAGATGGTTATTTTTCTCCAGCGATGGAGCTAAATGTGGTCGAAAAGCATTTTAGAAGTGAAATAACTAAGGCATACGACAATAGAACCCTAACCATGGGGCGATTTGTTAACCTAACTGGCGATGTCAAGCATGAGGGACGGTACAATTGCGCGTATCGTAATAGATGTATGCGAGGGTGTCCTTTAGGCGCTTACTTTAGTAGTAATTCTTCAACGTTACCTGCTGCCGAAAGAACCGGTAATATGACATTAAGAGTGAATTCCGTGGTGTACGAAATTGTATACGACGACAAAACTAAAAAAGCCACAGGAGTAAAAATTATTGACGCCATAACAAAAGAAAAAATCGAGTATAAGGCTAAAGTTATTTTTTGTTGTGCTTCTGCTATAGCCTCTACAAGTATTTTGTTGCAATCTAAATCCGAAAGATTTCCAAACGGAATGGGTAACGATAGTGGGGAACTGGGACGTAATTTAATGGATCATCATTTTAGAGTTGGAGCTACGGCCGAAACCGATAAGTTTTCGGATGTTAGTTATATTAATAATAGACCAACAAGTTTTCATGTGCCAAGATTCCGTAACATAGGAGATTCTGAGGATTCTAAGAATAAATTTTTAAGAGGATATTCTTTTCAGGGAAGTGCTAGCCGTACAGATTGGAAACGTGGTATTAAAGAATTAAGTTACGGTAAAGATGTAAAAGACGAACTTTTAAAACCAGGAACATGGCGTATTGGTATGGTTGGTTTTGGAGAATGTTTACCTTATCATGAAAATAAAATGACCCTTAACTACCAGAAAAAAGACGAGTGGGGTTTACCAACAGTAACGTTCGATGCAGAGTTTAAGGAAAACGAAATGCTAATGCGTGAAGATATGTTGAAAGAAGCCATTAAAATGTTAACCCAAGCCGGTTTTAAGAACGTTAAAGGGTATAATCATACCGAATCATTATGGTTGGGGCATGCTATTCATGAAATGGGTACTGCTAGAATGGGGCGCGATCCAAAGACATCTGTGCTTAATGAATTTAATCAAGTTCACGCTGTGCCTAATGTGTATGTTACAGATGGGGCGTGTATGACGTCTTCTGCAAATCAGAATCCTTCACTTACTTATATGGCTTTATCGGCTAGAGCTGCAAACCATGCCGCTACTCAAATTAAAAACGAAATATTTTAATTATGGAAAGAAGAGTCGCCGTTAAAAATATGCTTTTCGCACTTGGAGCAACGGTTAGTGCGTCTACAGTTTTAAGTATTTTTGGATCGTGTACAGAGGATGCAAAAACAGGATGGGTATCTACATTTTACGATCCTTCAGAGATTAAGGTTGTCCATAATTTAGTCGATATATACTTGCCTAAAACATCTATTGTAGGTGGTAAAGATTTAAATCTAGCTCAGTTTGTAGACATGATGTCTCAATCGGTTTTAGATGAAGAGAAACAAGCCGAAGTTAAATTGGGATCTAAAGTATTTATAGCAAGATTTGAAGAGAAATTCGATAAGAACATTGCCAATGGTTCTAAGGAAGATTTTGAAGCTTTTATTGCGCTTTACATGAATGTGCCTAAGGATAAAGAAGATAAAGTCTTTCAGCTTTTAGATACTCCAGATTATAAACTGTTGCCTAAATCCGAACAACAAGATTATCTGCTTTATACTTTTTTAACTACAGTAAGAACCTATAGCTTCTTAGGATTTTATACTTCAGAGATTGTTGAAGATAAAATAATGGAGCTGACTTAAAGCTAAATTTAGTGTAGTATTAGGTAAAATATAATTCAAGACACGTGATATCTCTTCACCCTGTCTGTATCAAAAATTAAAATAATCGTCCTTCTGAAATTGTATTCAGAGGGACGATTGCATTTGTACTCATGTCGTAATAATTTTTAAGAGTCTACATGTAATGGCGTTCACCGGTTTTGTAATGATGGTGTGGTAGGCACATTCCATGTGTTGAAGTCTGTCCTGTTTAAAAAAATAGTGAGCTACGCTGTGTTAATCAGGGCATGATTTGGCGTGTCAGTTAATTGTAGCATGACAATCGAAGATCTGATAGTATTTTAGTAATTGTGTATAATTATTGGTTTAAGAGGGGTATATGGCACTGATTTTGTTGCGGTAGAACATTTATTTTAAAAGTATTAAAAAGTAAATTAATTAGCTTAAAGTAGGGTGTTTATAGAGGATTTATATTCTGAAATTCAGTTATTTTTAAGGGCTTAAAAAGATAGATTACAGTAATACTGTAGGGTTTTAAGTGCAATATTCTTCGTTAAAGTACGTGACTATCTCGAGATCTAATTCTTATTGATATAAGGTGTTTAAGTAGAGTATTGTAATAAAATGGAATGTTAAAAGTGTGTCGCAAAGGCTCTTAGGAATCGTGTGTGAGTTGATTCGGTTTTGGTTTTAACATTGTGTATTTCTAAATATTTTAAGAAAAAACATGAATTATAATAGCTTATTTGATTAAGTCTTAATAAAAATCTCAAAATTTTATAATATGTATCACAAAGCATTAGTGATAAAATATAGGGTTTTTAAGTTGTTGAAAGTCAATATTATATGTATGTTTATCGTGGCATTTAAAATTCTGGTTGTTGTGATTTAATTATACAGATTTTAAATATTTAAACCTCGTGTAGTCATTTAAATGATAATAGTTTTCATTTAATTGTGCTATATTGTAAAAAAAACTTACTTTAATGCCTTTAAAAAGTATCGCTATATATGAGTAAAGAGTATAAAAAGATGGATGTTGCACTTTTACATCTCACAAATAAAAAAGTGATTTTAAAGCTGATAAAAGATAATGTTCAAATTAGCAGATCTGCACTTTCGAAAAAATCTGGATTAACACCGCCAACTATAACTAGGTTGGTAGACGAGCTTATGCATGTAGACCAACTGGTTGAAAGCATTGGGTTAGGAGATTCAAGTGGAGGGAGACCGCCTTTAATAGTTAAATTAAAAAACGAAAATAATTACCTTATTGGTATCGATTTAGGAGCTACATATATTAGGGGATGCTTGGTAGATCTAAATGCTAATTTTGTGTCGGAAATGCAAGTATCGACAGAGTTGGAGAAAGGTTTTGAAAGTATTGTTGAAAAGTTAGTTAAAATTGTAGAGAAATTTCAGAAACGAAAGAATCCTGACGATAAGATTTGGGGTGTTGGATTAGGTGTTGCCGGTTTAGTAAATAGTGAAACTGGAATCATCGAATCTTCTCCAGATTTTGGATGGACAAATATCGATTTAGGTAAAGAATTAGATAAGCGATTAAATTTGCCATTCTTCTACGATAACTCTACGCGTTTAATGGCGTTAGGGGAATTGAACATGGGAATTCGTGAGAATCAGAAAAATTTCGCAATCATTAACATGGGATATGGTATTGCTTCTGGTTTGGTGGTCGAAGGTACTCTGCTTAAAGGGTATTCTGGGTTTGCCGGCGAATTTGGCCACATATCTGTAGATACCGATAGTGAGGTGCAGTGTAAGTGTGGTATGTATGGGTGTTTGGAGGCTTTAGCTTCCGGTCACAGAATTACATCTTTAGGTAAAGCTGCAGTAGAAAATAATGAATCTGAGTTATTAAAAGAACTCGCCAGAGGGGATAAGGAGCTCATAACAGCAGAGCTAGTGGCGCTTGCGGCCTTGCAAAACGATCCTGCATCTCTTAAAATATATAACGACGTAGCCGAATATTTATGTAAAGGTATCGGGGCTATTTCCAATTTATTAAATCCGGAAACCGTTTATATTGGTGGAGGGGTGTCTTTAAATGGGAACTTGTTATTTGATCTAATCGAGAGCAAAAAAAATAAATACCTACTGCCTTCTAGTGCGAAAGTTAAAATCTTACCAGCCACTCATGGCGATCAAGCCACAACAATTGGCGCAGTTGCATTGGTGTTAGATAAGATGATGAATTTAGAATTAACTAATCCGAAAAATTAAGATAAGCACGCTATGTCGTAAATACGAGTCGTTGTGCCTTTAAATTTGAATCCAGATAACTTAAGAATGAAAAAATATGAGCTTATACCATTATTGATTTTTTTATCAATTTTTTGTAGTGGTTGTAAAACTGAAAATAAAGAAATTGTAGAGAAATCGGAGGTTAAAAGGCCTAATGTGATTTTAATAATGACCGACGATCAAGGGTATGGCGATTTGGGGGCGCATGGGAATCCCTATGTGAAAACACCTGCAATCGATGAGTTTTATGGTAAAAGTGTGCGTTTTACAGACTTTCATGTAGATCCGTCGTGTTCGCCAACGCGATCTGCTTTATTAACTGGAAACTATTCTGCACGTGCAGGGGTTTGGCACACAATCGGTGGGCGATCGTTATTAAAAGAAGGTATGGTTACCATGCCGGAGGTGTTTAAAGATAATGGTTATGAGACTGCTGTGTTTGGAAAATGGCATTTGGGAGAAAACTATCCGTTTCGTCCAATGGATCGTGGTTTTAAAGAATCAATTGTCCATGGTGGTGGCGGTGTTGGTCAGAATCCAGATTATTGGGGTAATAATTATATAGACGATACGTATAAGCACAACGGGGAGTTCGAAAAATACGATGGTTACTGTAATACAGTATGGTTTGATCAAGCTTTAAACTATATCAAAAAAAATAAAGACAAACCGTTCTTTTGTTACATTCCAACAAATTTACCACATGCGCCACTTATAGTAGACGATAAATATGTGGAACCATACAAAGGGAAAGTTTCCGATAGAATTGCCAATTATTATGGTATGGTAAGTAAAATAGACGAGGATGTTGCTACATTATTTAAGGAAGTTAAAGAGATGGGGCTAGAGGAAAATACGATTGTAATTTTCATGACAGATAATGGTCCTTGTCCTTGGTTTGGAGGTGTGGTAATAGATTTTGAAACAGGTTTTATTGAAGAAGGATATACCGATGGTATGCGTGGTGGTAAGATTTGGGGTTACGAAAACGGACACCATGTGCCATTTTTTATACGTTGGCCAAACGGAAATATCGAAGGAGGAAAGGATATCGGTGCTTTGTCAGGACATATTGATGTTATGCCCACTTTAATAGATTTATGTCAGTTAGATGTAGATGGCGACTTGAAAATGGATGGTAGAAGTTTAGTGCCGCTTTTAAATGGAGATGAAAAAACTTGGAAGGACGACCGTTCCATTATAGTGCATAATCAACGTGTGGAATATCCTGTAAAGGATAAAGAATACCAAGTGTTAACAGATGAGTGGAGATTAGTAAAAAGAAGGAAAGACGAATTGTATAATATTAAAACCGATCCCGGTCAAAAAAACAATGTCGTGGACGAACATCCTGAAATTGTTGCAGATTTGTACGAAAGATATAATGTGTGGTGGGAAGATGTTTCTGTAGATTTCGATGAATATGCTCAAATACATATCGGAACGCCTTACGAGAATCCAGTAACACTTTATCCACATGATGCTCATACGCGTGATAAGAAGAAAATATGGGTGATTAATGTTGCTCGTGATGGAAAATACGAAATTGGAGTAGCTAGATCGCCAAAGGAATCTGGTAGAAATATAGTGAAATATAAAGAAGGAGATGCGAAAACAGAAGTTGGAAGCGCGTTTTTAAACATCGGGAATATATCTAAAACAAGTCCGATTGTTAATGATATGGCTAGCGTAAAATTCGAAGTGAATTTAAAAGCAGGAACGACTTGTCTTAATGCTTTTTTTAAACTTAATGAAAATGACAAGTTGCTTACTTCTCCATTTCTATATGTAAATTATGTTGGTGAGGCAGACCAGACGAAAGTAAAAGACTACGTCGCTTCAGAACCAGATCGTCTTTTAAAAGATAATTATAAACAAAACGTTGTGCTCTTTGATTGATGCATTTCAAAAATCAAATTAAATTAAAAATTAAATTCATGAAAAAATTATTTAGGCTCATACCTATATTCTGTTACTTGTTCTTTATTACGGCCTGCGACACTAAAAAAAAGGAAGATGTTGCTGTTGCTGAAAAAGTAGAAAAACCAAACATCATTTTTATTCTTACAGACGATCAGCGTTGGGATGCTTTGGGATTTGCGGGTAACCCAATAATAAAAACACCGAATATGGATGAGTTGGCGGGATCTGGTTTGTATTTTAAAAATGCATTTGTAACCACGCCTATATGTGCGGCAAGTAGAGCGACGCTATTCACGGGTTTATATGAGAGAACACACGATTTTAATTTTGGGAAACCTAAGTTAAAAGATGGTTATATGTATGAAAGTTATCCGTATTTACTTAAAAAGGCGGGATACAGAACAGGGTTAATAGGTAAGTTAGGTGTTAAGCTTAATCCAGGAATCCAGGATTCCTTATTCGATACAACTAAGAAAACGTTCTGGCCATATTTAGTTGAAGTGGATGGGGAAGAAAAGCATTTAGCCGATATCAATGGCGATCATGCCATCGATTTTATTAAATCGGAAAAAGGAAAACCATTTTGTTTGTCGTTGTCATTCTGGTCGCCTCACGCAGACGATGGGGCTGAAGAGCAATATTTTTGGCCTAAGTACGTAGATAGTTTGTATGTTAACGATACCATTCCTACGCCTGAAACAGCCGATCCTAAGTTTTTTGCGGCACTTCCTGAATTTATGAAACATACCATGAATAGAAAAAGATGGTACTGGAGATATGATACCCCGGAGAAATTTCAAAAGATGGTAAAGGGCTATTATAAAATGATTAGTACTGTAGATGGTGTTGTTGGTAGAATTAGAAAAACGTTAGAAGAAGAAGGTTTAGCCGATAATACTGTAATTGTATTTATGGGAGATAATGGGTACTATATGGGAGAACGTGGTTTTTCTGGTAAGTGGTTAATGCATGAGCAGTCGCTTCGTGTGCCTTTAATGATATACGACCCAAGAGAACCTAAATCGTCACAATCTAAAACATTCGACGAGATGGTACTTAATCTAGATATTGCACCTACATTGTTAGATCTTGCAGGAGTAGATATTCCTGAAAGTTATCAAGGTGAAAGTTTAGTCGATTTTTATGATAAGGATGTTTCTAATTGGCGTACATCAGCATTTTTTGAGCACCAAAGAGAGGGAGAGTCTTTGCTTCCAAAAACAGAAGCGTTTCGCGACGATACCTATAAGTTTATCAGATACGAGGCGGCTCCGGAATTTGTTGAGTTGTATAATTTAAAGGAAGATTTTAACGAGGTAAATAATCTGGCTTTAGATAAAAAATACAGTGACCTTGTAGATTTTTATGCTAAAAAATGTGATTCTGTCGCTGGTAAATTATTGGCGCAACGTATTGCGAAATAGAAATAAAATACAATTTGTTAAAACACTGTAGTCTGTTTTAATGATGTAATAATTAATATACTTTAAGGTAGCGATGTTAAATCGCTACCTTTTTCTTTTTATATAGTTCTTCTTCTTCTTCTTCTTCTTCTTCTTCTGTTAGAGCTACCGTGATGATGTGTAATTCCTAGTCTATCATCATATTTCAAAATCATATGTTTTAAAACCCATGTTTAGTGTGGCGTGTAAGTGGTTCGTATTTGGGGGAAAAAAAACAAGGATTTGTTTTACTCAAGTGCGTTTGTAAATGTCGTGTTGTAGTGGTGGATTTTAAGTTTTATAGTTTGTCCAATTGTCACTGCTAAAACGTATCTCGTTTTGTGTGGAAAACTATAATCATTAATGAGAATTTTTAGGTGTTTGCATACAAGTATTGGTGAGGTGTTATGCATTTAACATTAATACTGATTAAGTCGTGATGAATTTGTAAAATAGAGTTTCTTTTTAACACTATATTATAAAGGAAGGGTTAAAATAGTATAGTTTGAGGTTAATATATAAAACCTAGATAGTCTTTTGTTAAAATAGTATGCTTTTCTGTTAATTTTAGATAAAGGAAATGTTAATATTTAACATAATTTAGATTTTTATTAAGAAAACACAATTAAAATGCAGAGAAAAAACAGATAGTCAAACTTAATTTACCAACATTAAAAAGATTTATTCAATCATTTAAATACCAACTTAATTATGAAAAAAAACCACTGTTACAAACAAATCTCATTATTGCGACTACTAGCAATAAATAAAAATATGGTCACGCATGTCGCCGTTTTGCTTTTATTTATAAGTAGTGTGAGTGCAATGGCGTCTAGTGTGCCTCCCAATGAGATTACTAGTTTTACTGATGGCGATGTTAACAAATCTGAAGAGCTCGTGCCTCAAGACACGGTTATTACAGGTACCGTTGTAGACGTAAATGGTGTTACATTACCAGGGGTAACTATTTACTTAAAAGGTTCCTCTATTGGTGTAGTGTCATCTTTCGATGGAACTTATACTATTGATGTGCCTATACAGCATAAGACCTTAGTATTTGCTTATATGGGAATGGTAACTCAAGAAGTTGCGTTAACTGGACAGACTGAAGTAAATGTTACATTATTAGAAGAAAACGAAAGTTTAGACGAAGTTGTAGTTGTAGGGTATCAATCTATCAAGAAAAAAGACGCAACGGCTTCTATTGTAAGTGTTAAGGCTGAAGATATCGAGAACTTTCCAGCGTCGACTTTCGAAGATGTTTTACAAGGGCAACTTGCAGGGGTTAACATTCAATCTTTATCTGGAGAACCAGGAGTTAAAGATGTGTTCGTAATTCGTGGTAATACAAATATATCTTCAGATATAGATGGAGAATTAAGTGCTGGAGGTACTGGGTTTTCTAATCCGTTATACGTACTTGATGGTGTACCAACTACCCTTGAAGATTTAGCAGGTTTTGATGCTACAAATACAAACTTCCTTGCATCACTTAACCCGAACGATATCGAATCGATAGATATCTTAAAAGATGCATCCGCGGCTGCGATTTACGGTTCTCGTGGAGCAAATGGGGTGGTGCTTATTAAAACAAAAAGAGGTAAAATTGGAGCGCCTGTTTTTACATTTAACACCTATTTAGGAGTTTCTAATACGCCTGATTTAGTAGATGTTGAAACTGGTACTGCAGAACGCGCCGCGAAATACGATTTACTTAACAATTACTGGAATTATGACAGAATTAGAGACAATGTGCCAATGATTCTTTCAGATAGTTTAAATCCAGCATTTAATAATAATGTAAACTACCAAGGGTTATTTTATCAACCAGGAATTATTCAAAACTATGATTTTGGTGTATCGGGAGGTTCAGAGAAATCTAACTATAGAGTAAATCTTGGATATTACGACGAAGAAGGTATTGTTGTAGGTACTGGGTTTTCTCGTATTTCGGCAAGTATTAACTTAGGTATTAAAATAAATGATAAAATAGATAACCAAACGGTTGTGCGTTTAGGGTATGTAGATAGGCAAACAGGTTTAGGAAACACAAATGCATCTACAGGAACATTTCCTATAAACCCATTACGAATGAATTCTTCTTTATTATATATGTCGCCTTTAGAAGAGTCTGCATTATTAGGAAGGTACGATGATATTAGAAATGTGAATATTAACTATACGGTGTCGTTTAGTAATACGTTAAGAGCTAAACTTGTTGAAGGTTTGTATTTTAATAACACGGTATCGCTTTCAACTAACTCTACAAAGCGAGATTATTTTGTGCCATCTACAATAAACTCTTCTGGAGAGTCTTATGCGGAGTATACAACTACGGGTACTAAAAACGTAAATATGGATAACTTCTTGTCTTATACAAAAACATACAAGGAGGTTCATTCTTTCAATGCTTTAGCAGGAACATCTCTTAACTATAATCAGAGTGATTTAGTTAGAGTAGGTGGTCGTGGTTCAGCTAGTGATCAAATACAAACGGTTACAGGTATAGATCAGGAAGATATTTTTGGTAGAAGTACATTTTCCGAAAATGGAATGCTTTCTTTCTGGGGACGCTTAGGATATAGATTTGATGAAAAATATTTAGTCGATTTAAACTTTAGAGCAGATGCTTCTTCTCGTTTTGGTTCTAATACAAGATGGGGATATTTCCCTGCTATTTCAGCAGGTTGGGTGTTCTCTGAAGAGTCTTTTGTTCAGGATGCTTTACCATGGATTAGTTTTGGGAAATTATACGCAAGTTATGGTGTAAACGGTAGTCAGTTTTCAGACGATTATTTACGTTTTAATACGTACGATACAGGTAGTGCTGGTTACGGTTTAGGTACTGGTACACGTCCGGTATCATCTTATAACGGTACAACAGTGGTTACTCCTAATTACAATAAAATTGCTAACCAGGATTTATCTTGGGAGCGTTCTAAGCAATGGAATTTAGCATTAGACTTAGAGTTGTTTAATCGTAGAGTTTTTATGACACCAGAAATTTATAATCGTGAAACCGAAGATTTATTATTCGATGTCGATTTTCCTGTGGAAAGCGGATATAATAAATCTCAAGCAAATATCGCTGGTGTTAGAAACTACGGTTGGGAATTTTCTTTAAACGCTTATGTTTTCGATCCAGCCAAAGATTTTCAATGGCAAGTAGGATTTAACGTGGCGCATAACACCAATCAAATTACAGCATTGCCAAACGGTAACCGTGACTGGGTAACAGGAACGAGAAGTTTAACAGTAGGAGAGGCGCTTAATTCGTATTACTTCTTACAAAATACTGGAGAAGTGTATAGTACGATAGACGACATTCCAGTAGATCCATATACAGGAGGTTTATTACCAATACAGTATAACGGATCTACAAAAGTAGGTAGTTATGGCTATGTAGATGTAGATGGAGATTACATTATAGAATTTGGAGACGATCATATTGTAATTCCAGGTGCAGATCCAAATCCAAAATATGTAGGAGGTATTACAAATACGTTTTCTTACAAGAATTGGAACCTACGTATCGTTTCAAGTTTCACCGCAGATAGAACAATATTTAACCAAACCTTAGTAACTAGTTTATGGGGTATTAGTAAAGATAACGCAAGTCAGATTCCTTACAACTGGTCAAATTACAATACACCTGTACTTAGTAATTTCGATTATTGGAGACAACCAGGAGATGTTACTAAATATGCGTCTTTAGATCCGGGTGGAAATAATTATTTAAATAACAGAACCCAACAGTCTATTTGGTTAGAAGATGGAGATTACTTTAAGATTGGTAGTGTGACTTTGAGTTATAATTTTGATAGAGCTTTACTAAAGCGAATCGGATTTAAAGGGTTACGTGTATATGGTACAATGACTAACGTAGCTACATTTCAGAAATTTTCAGGTCCAGATGCAGAACGTGTAAATGTTGCCGGTTACGATATGGGCTCGGGTTATGCACAACCTCGTAAGGTTACTTTAGGTATGAATGTTAAATTTTAATAAAAAACTTCTAAAAATATATATATGAAATATCTTAAATATAAAATAATAGCGCTTTTTGTTATGTCTGGTCTGCTATTTAATAGCTGTAGCGATTGGTTAGAAATGGAGCCTATTAACGAAACGTATGGTGACGTGTTTTGGACTTCAGAAAGTGCCGCACAACAAACCTTAGCGGGCGGGTATGCATTACTTCGTACAGCCTTATTAACAGGAAACAGATTTTTAACCTGGGGAGAACTAAACGGTACAACGGTAAGGTATAAAACAGCAACAAACCAAATGAAATTTGGAACTACAAGTTTTCCAAACTCTAGTATGGGAGAAATGCAATGGGGGCCGTTCTATAAAATTATTGCACAGTGTAACCTTGTTCTTGAAGAAACAGCAAAATTAGACGAATCTCTTTTTGACGATGGTCTTGAAGGAAAAGAAAAAATTCTAGGAGAAGCTTACTTTTTAAGAGCATTTACATATTTCTATATGGTAAAAGTATGGGGAGATGTGCCATTAGTATTAGATGCAGTAACAGAAGTTAATGATGTATTAACAGACGATGGATATATTGTAAATGTACCTCAAAATCCAGAATTAGAGGTTTTAGAGCAATGTATAGCAGATTTAAAAATTGCAGAAGGATATCTTGATTATGGGGTGTTTGGAAATGTAGAATGGGCAGTACAAGGAAACAAAGGATCGGTTCAAGCCCTTATGGCACACGTGTATCTATGGATGGATAAGCCAGCAGAATCTGAAGTAGCTGCAGGTAATATGATTGATCAAGGAGGGTATTCTTTAGTAGATTATACAGATTCTTTAGCAGTAGTAAATATGTTTATCGGACGCTCTACAGAAGGTGTATTCGAATTAAATATCGATTACGAAGATAGTGAGTCTTACTCGAATAATGGTATGGCGCAAAGAACAGCGTATTACCCTTATATAGATATTCCTGGTTATAACGAAGCAGGTTCTACGTTAAATATTATTAAGAGTTCGGTAGAGCCATTGTACGATACTACAGATGTAAGAATAAAAAGATTCTTTGGTTTCTGGGAAACTGAACGTCCTATTACTTTAAAATATGCGAGTGTGGTTTATGAGGATGAAGCGAATAAAACCATTGCAACAACCCATGGTGTTTGTAATACCTTGTTATTTAGATTATCGGGCATTATGCTTTTAAGAGCAGAAGCTTTAGCGAAACTAGGACAATATGGAGAAGCAAGAACACTGCTAAATACTATAAGAACTAGAGCTGGCGCTCCAGACTTTGACGGTGCAGATACAGATTTACAACATGAGATTTATTTAGAACGTACTAGAGAACTTATAAGTGAAGGACATGCTTATTTTGATAGAATACGTAATGACGAGTGGGATGATATTTCTTGGATGGGAGCAGACCGTAAAGAGCAAAGAGGTTATTATTGGCCAGTAGCATCTACGTATATCATAGATAATCCATTATTAGTACAGAATCCATTCTGGGCAACTATCAATTATTAATTTTTTAAAATGATAAGACATATGAAAAAATATATTCTTTTAATATTTATAGTAGCAGTCGGCTTTGTTGGTTGTGAACAAAGCGATTACCTTATAGATGGTGGTGTGCATGATCCACATGTAGATATGACGACTTACGAGTACTTACAAACAAATCCAGTGTTTGATACCTTGGTTCTTCTTATAGATCGTGCTGGATTGCAAGAAGAGATTAACGGAGATGTTACCTTTTTTCCGCCAACAGATTTTTCGATAAAAAATTATTTAGATAAGAAGTTCGAAGATACACTTGCTCAAGATCCGTTTGTAGAATGGTCTATGGAAGATATTCCTGTAGAAACGTTAAGAGATTCTTTGAAAATGTATATCGTGCCAGGTAAAATAAATAGAACAGACATGGTAGAAGATACTCAGGTATATCAAACCTTATTAGGTAACGATGTTGGCGTGGCATTAATTGCTGTTGATGATACTTATACAAATCAGGTAAGTACATGGCCTGAATATGTGTATTACACATTTATTAGAGGTGCTGGTTTAGATGCGTCAGGATCAATTCCTTCAGACGAAGAATTGGATGTTATTGAAAGAGCTCAAACTTCGGGTATTCAAACTAATACGGGGGTGATACACGTGTTGGAAAATAGTCATACCATGTTCTATTTCATACAAAATCATTTTGTTGAAAACTAAAAAATTTACTTATGAAAAAAACAAATAAAATAATAATGGCTGCATTGTCTCTGTCTTTTTTTATAGCGGCGTGTAGTGAAGTTGAAACAGGTTATTTAAGTGGTTATATAAAATATGAGAACCCTGTATTGTACGTACAATCAGGTACAGATATGAGTACTGGGAAATTATTACCAGACGGATCGACAAAGCCACTTACAGTCGAAATGCTAGAAATTAGAAATAAAGAAACGGGAGAAATAGCAGAAGACTTGTTAACAGAGCGACCAATAGTAAACTGGTTGGAACCGTATAATTACGAGACTGATAGTACATTGGCACAGATAGAAGAAAAGTTGGTGTATGTAGATGTTCCGGCATTCGCTTTTAATACTGTAAACGGTGAAATACGTTGGAATGCAAATACACAATTTGCGGAAGCAGAACAATATGAGTTTGATTTAAAAATATCTAACGTGCGCGGATCAGATGTTTATCCAAATATTGGGCAAGTGCAAATTACACCATTTGAACCTGTAACTTTTGTTGGAGGTACACGTATACAAGTGAGAAGTTTAGATCCGGTTAAAACCATATATAATGTTACTGAAGATATGGAGCTGTTGGAAAATGGTACAAGTGAAATTAATACGGTAACAAAAATTTCTGACGAAGCGTCTCCAGGAGTAACGGTTATACTTAAGGTTATAGATAAGAATGGTACGCCGTTTAATCCTAAGACAGGGGAGGTTCTAGGGAACTGGCCAGGTTTTGATTTACCATCTTACGAAGATTCTTCTGTAGGTACAGAATTTACAGATGAAGCGACTATATTTCATTTTCCTGTAACGCCTTTTCCATACTATACGTGGTATAATAAAAACCCGTTAATGTATTACCATATTCCTGAAGGTTACCTTGGTGATTTAGACGATAATGAAGATTACGATCCAATAAATGGTAGATATTGGTTAAACTTTAGAACCAATTTCGATATCAACGGACCAGGGACGTGGGAAGTTATAATAAGATTCCCAACCGTTACACATATTTAATAGATGTGAAACGTTTAAAATATTTTCTATTTATTTTGTTTGGTTAATTTTTTAATAAACAGAAAATTTTTCATGTAGTGTTTGAGTTTTTTTTTAATCCCAGGTTAATGGTTTAGCCTGGGATTTTTTCGTTTTATATTTTTTAAGGTGTTGTCTTTATCGTAGCCATAAGAGGAAATTGTAACGTTATTTCTTTATTGATCAACTATTATGATGGCTTAACTATAACAACTAGAAACAATCTTATAGGCGTCCGATATTAAGTTTTGTTTTCTCTGTTCTTTCAGCTTGGTTTTATTGGATTTTGCATACTTTATAAAGAAATATTAGTAATCAAAACCGTTAATATTTTTATCAATAAAGCAAGGCTTTCTTAAATTTAGTTAAGATAGTATTATGTTTGGTTAATTTTTTAACCAATAAAGGATGTCTAACTTATTATTTTTGGAAACAAATAATCTATAGCATGTATTAAATACGATATTAATAACTTGTTTTTAATATTGAATGACGTCTGCCATAAGTTCTACTTTTTTCAAAGAGCTAAGATTAAGAAAAAGTTATACGTGTTTTATAGTTAAAGTGCCTCCTATATATGAAAAAATGGTTTGTTTTTGTTTGTTTAAGTTTTTTATTGATTTTTCATAGCCACTCTCAAAATAAGAGAGTGGCTTATGAACCTTGGACTGAGTCTCAAATAGATAAGTTCATGGAGAAAACGGAGTTAATTCCTATTAGTGTCACAGGAGATAAGGACAACAGGATTAACGTTGTTATTGTAAATCAGTGGACTTCTAGCGACAAAGCACCTTATAATTCGCCTGAAATGAGAGGTGAATTTGTTAAAGATATTAAAGAGTCGTTAGTTGCTGCCCTTACCTATGGAGATCCAAAAGCACAAACGGCTTATTCTCATTACAAAGAGTTTTTTAATGTATACGGACTTTGGGCACCACATATGCCTGAGTTTAGAGTAGGTATAGGCATTCCTGAAATTGATGCCATGCGTGATAAACTATTTTTACCTTGGAAAGATGAGCATAGAGGATGGATTACTTTCTTAATTATGCCAAACAGAGAAAGTGGTGGTGGTGGTGCGGCTAGAAATCTGGAAAGCAGATATGGTACAGCTGTGATTGCAGGTAACGGTATTGGTAAAATGTTACACGAAATCTCTCATACATGTATGAGTTTAGGAGACGAGTATACAACTGGAGCAACAGGAACTTCTGCGTTCCCAACCTATGCAGCAGAATTAGAATACGAAAGAGAAAAAATGAAATGGAGAAAATGGATCGATCCGTCGACACCATTACCTACTCCATACGAAGCAGAGTATAAAGATAAAATTGGAGCGTTTGAAGGGAATCAATATCACTTGGTAGATTATTACCGTTCTACAGCTCAGGGTTGTATAATGGGAGCAGGTGTTTTCGATAATACCGAACATATGTGTCCTATTTGTAATCAGCGAGTATCTATGCGTGCTTACGATTTGGTCGATCCTGTTAATAGTTTTACACCTTCAACAAACACCATTAGTATAAGCGGAAAAAAGAAAATGCATTTTTCGGTCGATCATATTAAACCAGAGCCTAACACACAGGTTGCAAGATGGTATTTAAATGGTAAATTAATTGCTACAGGTACATCAGAACTAGATGTAGAATTTGGTGAGATTTCTAATTACGAATTGGTTTGTTCCATAACAGACGAAACGCCAACCATTAAACCAGACCCGCCATTCGCAGTGTTTCCTCAATTCGATGTGGCTTGGACCATCACAAATACGGCTCCTACATCTTCGGCTAAAGAGTTATCGGTACGTTTAAGTGCTAAGCAAAAAGACAAAAAAGTAACTGCTTCCAATAGTATAACGCCTAAAATTTCTGGAGGTAAAGCACCTTACACTTACATGTGGTCGGACGGTAGCACCTCAGAAAGCTTAGAGAATGTAGGTATTGGAATTTACGATGTAACAATTATAGATAGTGAATTTAGAACAGCTAAAGCTCATTATAGCATTTACGAAAGCAGTTTAAGTGGAGCTAAGAAGTCTAGCAAGTCTAAAAAGAATGCTAAAGAAATAACGGTTTTAGCCGATATAAAAGCTTCAGATATCGGAAAAGATAATGGTTCTGTTGCTTTGAGTTTTTCTGGAGGAACGGCACCTTATAATGTACAGTGGCAAAATGCAAGTTACGAGTATGGAGCAATTCAAATATATGAAGCCGAAGAGGCAACATTCAATATTCCGGAGCACGATATAAAAACATTTTTTAATGCCAGCGAAAATACGTTTGTAAACTTTAAAGGCAATGAAGGTAAAGTGACTTGGAATGTTGAGGTAGCGAACAGCGGTATGTATCCTGTAGAAGTTATTTATGCTGGAATAGACCTAAAAGGATCCAATGCACAGATTTCTGTTAATGGTGAACTTCAAAAAGACTTAATGCATTTTAATCAGACACGGCCGCTTTTTACAGGCTGGGATTACGCTACTGTAAAAGTGTATTTAAATGAAGGTTTTAATACTGTAAGTGTAGTGTCTAACGGAGAATCTATACCAAACCTAGATTACCTTAGATTGCCTTCGAGTGCAAAATTAATTGCTATTAACGAAAACGAAAGCATTAATCTTGCGCCTGGCGATTATAGTTTTGTGGTTACAGATGCCAATAATTTAGTTTCTCATCAGACCATTACAATTCCTGAAGTTTACGCTTTCGAAGTCGATCACATCGATTTCGCTACGGATGGCGAACATACAGTGAAAATAGAAAACCCAATAGCAAATTACAGCTATAAATGGTACGCTAAAGACGCTAATAATCGCACCAAAGAGTCTTACGAGACTCCTATTTCTACAGGAACTACATTCTCTCCGAAGACAAAAGGAAATTACTATGTGGCTGTAAAAAATAATTTAACTCATGCAGAAAGTGTAAATAGAATTGGTTTTGCAGTGGGAGATCTTGCCGATAAAAGAACCGTTGCTATAGACCCGTCTGAGTTGGAACGAGGCAGTGTTTTATTTTGGCTAGATGCCACCGATATAGACGGAGATAGAAAAGAAGATGTTGTAGCACCTGCAAGAGGTCCTGTGCCTGCTTGGAAAGACAAATCACGAAGATCGTCTAATGCATTGTTTACAAAATACGAACCTAATAAGTTAAATGGAAAAGGTGTGGCTGGTTTCGATCAGGTGTGGTTGTCCATTATAGACGAAGAAATAAAAGATTACCAAACTGTAATTATGGTATACAAGGAAAGCAGTATGTCTTTTCCAGGATCTTCTCTGTTTCAGGGATTAGAAACCCTAATGGGGAAAAGTGAAAACACCAAGGCATCTCTTTTCGACGAAGGTAAAACAAGCGAAAAAACTAAAAACGGAAGTGTTTACCTGAATGGTAAAAAAGTAAATCCTTTTACCACACCTAACCCTATGGACTACTGTCTTCTTACAGTGCAACTGGATTCTAAATCGGAAATTCCACTTAAAAGAACACAAGGTCTTTGGGAAGCAGATTTAGCCGAATTTATTGTAATAAATAGAGCGTTGGAAGACTGGGAGCGTAAAGGAATAGAAGAATACCTTCGCAGAAAATGGCTAGCTAAAGTCGACTTAAAATTTTAATAAACTCAAACCAAAAAACAAATGAAAAATTTAGTAAAGAAAAGTAGTTTCTTATTCTTATTGGCAACCTCTTTTGCATCTCTTGTAGGGTGTGGAGATGGAACTCCTAAGGATAATGTCTTAACAGATGCAGAAAAATCTGACGGATGGAAATTATTATTTGATGGAACATCTACCGATGGTTGGAGAGGTTATCAATCAGACGAAATGCCAGCATCTTGGAAAGTTATAGATGGAACTTTAATGACTGAAGGTGCAGGATCTGAAAAATTAGGAGATATAGTAACTACAGAAAAGTACGAAAATTTCGATCTTAAATTAGAGTGGAAATTAGAGCCAGAAGGTAATAGTGGTGTTTTATATCACATTAACGAAGATCCTTCTCTGGCTGCAACATATTATTCAGGACCAGAATATCAAATTATAGACGATTTAGGTTTTCCAGGAGGTGTAACACCTTACAATTCTACTGGAGCTGATTATGCTATGACACCAGCTGATGAATCTCAGAAAGTTTTAAATCCTATTAACACATGGAACACGACAAGAATCGTATTCGACCACGGTAAAGTGACACATTACCTAAACGGTAAAAAGATTGTTGAGTTTACTTCAGGAGATGCGGCTTGGAATGAAAATATTCAGAAAAGAAAATGGAAAAATTACCCAGCATACGGGAAATCTAAAACAGGATTTATTGGATTACAAGATCACGGTAGTAAAATTTGGTTTAAAAATATTAAACTAAAAGAACTATAGATTAAAGGCATTCTTTATCCATTATCTTAAAATCAATACAACACATAATTACCACATTATGAATAAAAAAAATCTCTTATATATTTTTAGTATTTTCTTAGTCAGCACCTGTTTTACTTCGTGTAAAGAGACTGTAAAAGAAAAAGAAGTTGTTCCTGCTAAGCAACCTAATATTGTGTACATCATGACAGACGATCATGGTTACCAAGCAATCAGTGCTTATAATGGAGCGTTAAATCAAACGCCTAACATTGATAGAATTGCGAATGAAGGCGTGAAGTTTACAAAAAGTTTTGTGACTAATTCTATATGTTCGCCAAGTAGAGCGGTTATGCTTACAGGTAAATTTTCTCATGAAAATGGGCAACGTATTAATGGTCTTAAATTTGATGGAAGTCAGCAAACATTTCCAAAACTTCTTAGAAGTGCAGGTTACGAAACAGCTTTAATTGGAAAGTGGCACTTAGGGAGTGATCCAACAGGTTTCGATTACTGGAATGTGTTACCGGGTCAAGGAGATTACTATAACCCAGATTTTAACGAAATGGGTGAGAAGTCTAGAAAAGAAGGTTATGTAACCTCTTTAATCACCGAATATAGTTTAGATTGGTTAAAGGAAAGAGATACCACTAAGCCTTTTGCACTTATCATGCATCACAAAGCACCGCATAGATGTTGGATGCCAGAAATTAAATATTTAGATAAGTATAACGATGTTAAGTTCCCTATTCCAGATAACTTTTACGACGACTACGAAGGAAGAACAGCTGCAGCAACTCAAAAAATGCACATGAAAAATTTCTGTCCAGTTAACGATTTAAAGATGTTGGATAAAGAAGGTGAAATCGACGGACCTTTACGTAAATATTTCGAGGCTCAAATTGCACGATTAACTCCGGAACAAAGAGCTGCTTGGGATGCTGCCTATGCAGAAGAAATTGCATATTATAAAGAAGCTAAATTAACAGGTAAAGAATTATTAGAATGGAGTTACCAACGTTACTTAGAAGATTATCTAAGATGTATAGACTCTGTAGATGATAGTGTTGGAGAAATTTTAGATTTCCTTGAAGAAAATGGTCTTGACGAAAATACACTTGTAGTATATACTTCAGATCAAGGATTTTATTTAGGAGAGCATGGTTGGTTCGATAAACGTTTCATGTACGAAGAATCTTTCCGTACACCGTTATTAATGAAATTACCTTCAAAAATTAAAAAAGGTACAGTGACTCAGTTAGTTCAGAATATAGATTATGCACCTACATTTTTAGATTTAGCGGGTGTAGAAATTCCTTCAGATATGCAAGGAGAATCTTTACTACCTATATTAGACGATAATACGGATAACGACGAATGGAGAAAATCGGTGTATTACCATTATTACGAATATCCAGGACCACATGCTGTTAAAAGACATTATGGTGTAAGAACAGATAAACATAAGTTGATACATTTTTATAACAATATCGACCAATGGGAATTATACGATTTAGAAGCAGATCCAGGAGAAGTAGATAATTTATATGGTAAAGAAGGGTACGATGAGATTACTCAAACACTATACACAGAATTATTAGATTTACAGAAAAAATATAACGATACGACAGTTGTCGATGTTAAATTAAACTAGGGTATATAGTTATGAAATTTAGAAATTCTTTATACTGTTTATTGCTTGTATTCTTAATTGCTTGGCCTAGCCAAAGTCAAGAAAAAGACTTGCCTGTTAAAGTGTTTATTTTAGGAGGTCAGTCTAATATGGATGGAACTGGTAAGGGAGAAGAGCTTCCAGAAGAGTATCTTGTTGCTCCCAAAAACAGTATGATTTGGGATAATAAGGAAAAAAAATGGGTCACTTTACGTACCGATTCGTTCTCTAAAAGAAGAAAATATAAATTCGGGCCTGAGGTTGCATTTACACATCTTTTGGCTGAAAAATTTCCGAATTATACCATTGCCATAATTAAAACCTCTGGAGGTGGTACCAAGTTGTGGAAACACTGGCTTCCGGAGCAAAATATGTATAAAGCATTTCTTAGAAATATTAATAATGGGCTAGCAGATTTAGACAAGCAAAACATACCTTACGAAGTTTGTGGTATGTTATGGATGCAAGGCGAATCAGACGCAGAAACTCTAGAATGGGCCAATGCCTATGAAGATAATTTAAAAGTACTTTATAAAGATGTTAGATTGCAAATGGACAAACCCGAGTTGCCAATTGTAATGGGACGTATTTCAATAGGACTTTTAAGAGAAACACCTTGGGTTTTCGATTATACAGAGGTGGTGCAAGCGGCGCAGGATCGGGTAGCAAAAGCCGATAAGCACGTGCGCATTATTAATACAGATAAGTTGGAAACTTTAAAAGATAATACTCATTTTAACTCAGAATCCAATATTTGGTTAGGACATAAAATGGGAAAATTAATGATTAAAGAAATAAAATAATAGTTTTTGATACCCCGTAATTAACCACATGTTTGTTACCCTGAAGTTGTGTAATCATGGCGCTCTATTTTTAAACTAAAGCATTCATGACTAATCGATTTCAGGGTTTCAATTTTTAAGTCAGTATGAGTAAAACACATGGGGATTGTTAGTTTTGTAAGGCGCTCGTAACGCAGATGTTTTAGGCACATTGCAATTTAACCGACACGACACGCTTTACTAGTTTAAACAGAAATGTTTAAAATTGAAAAATATTAGGATTAACCTTTAAATTTTTATTGATAATTAGATCGAACTAAAATTAAATTTATGAAGAAAACAGTATTTCTTTTCATTGTATTAATGCAACTCGTATTTGTTGGATGTACAGAAAAAACCAAAGAACCAAAGGCCGAAAGTGCAAAAATTGTAGAAGCGCCGTTAACATACCTGCCTTTTAAAACGGTTAGTTTAGCAGACATGTCTGCATTTAAAGAACCTAGTTCTAACTGGCAAATTGTAGGCGATGTTTATGTAGACAGAAGTCAGAAAACAACAATTACAAGTACAGCTGGAACTGGTGTATTGGTAAATACCCCAGCACCCAAATCAAGAGGGAATTTATTTACAAATTTTGAACATGGAGACATCGAATTAGAAATTGATGTCATGATGCCTGTAGGATCTAACTCTGGGATTTATTTACAAGGTAGATATGAGGTACAGCTTTTTGATAGTTGGGGCGTAAAAGATGTTGCTTTTTCAGATATGGGAGGTATTTACCAGAGATGGGACGATACTAAAGAAGAAAAAGGATACGAAGGTCATGCGCCTAAAATAAATGCGGCTAAATCTCCAGGATTATGGCAACATTTAAAAATCCTTTTCCACGCACCTAGATTTAACGAAGCTGGAGAAAAAATTAAAAATGCAACATTTAAGGAAGTTTGGCTTAATGGCCAGTTAGTACATGAAAATGTAGAAGTAACTGGATATACAAGAGGTACGAAATTACATGAAGAAAAACCACTCGGACCGGTAATGATTCAAGGGGATCACGGACCAGTTGCTTTAAAAAATATTAAGTACAAGTTATACGGAGAAGAAAGAGTTACGTTATCTAATGTAGAAATGATTGAGTACGATAGTGGTATAGATATATTGCCACGTTTCGATACAATAACACCTTTACGTACGGTAAAAACAGATTCTATTTCGGCGCAAATGGCGACGGGGAAAAGAGCTTCAAAAATTCTAGTTTACTCAGGTAATTTAGACATTCCAACAACAGGAGATTATACTTTCGATATGGAATTTCTTAGTGCTGCGGGGGTGTTAATAGTTAATAAAGATACGATTGTAGACTATCAGTTAGATAAGCCTTCTCGTTTTGCAACCGTTTCACTTCAAAAAGGACAAGTGCCTTTTAAGTTAATTTACAATAAGATTAGCCGATATTATATTGGGTTAGGACTTTATGTAGAAGGTCCGAATATGGAAAAACATAGCCTGACTGCCAAGCAATCTTATATGCCAAGAATAAGAAATCCTAAAAACGATATTTTCGTTGAAGTAGAAGACGAGGTTATTGCACAGCGTAGTTATTTTATGCATAACGGTGTAAAGCGTACGCATGTTGTTTCTGTAGGAACTTTAGAAAATGTTAATTATGCTTACGATTTAGAATCGGGGTCGCTCTTAAAAGCATGGGATGGTGTATTGTTAGATGCAACACCAATGTGGTACGTTCGAGGAATGGATCAATTAGGTGTTCCAAACGACTTTAATATTTCATTTAATGGTGGTCCAGAATTCGCGTTTTTAGAAAACGAAAAATCAGTGTGGCCAGATACCATTCCAGCACAAGTGGTTCAGAAACAAATTGGATACAAATTCGATAAATCGGGAATGCCTTCATTTACTTTTAAAATGAATAATACTACTATAGAAAATAAAATAATTCCTGTAGAAGGTGTTAGAGGTCTTAAAAGATTAATTAAGATTGAAGGCAGTGAACCTATTTGGTTTAAAATAGCAGATGGTGCCCAAATTAAGAAACTACCAGACGGTTCTTATATTATTAAAAACGAAAACTATTTTATAGATTTTCCTGATGAAAACGGTACGACCCCAGTGATAAGAAATGTAAACGGTAGAGACGAATTAGTTGTAGGACTAAGTGCAGGAAATCAAAGTGTAACGTATAATATTATTTGGTAAATAAAAGGATGAATATGTATAAAATAAAAATGCCAATAGTACTAGTTTTTATAATTTTTACTTCTTATTTGTCAGCTCAAGAGCCATCAGAAATGGCCAAGAAAGAAGCTGCGTATTACGAAATCGTCGATGTTCCTATTCCTAAAGGTGTCGAGTTGGAAGTGGGTGGATTAACATTTACAGACGACGATAAATTAGGGGTTACCACAAGACGTGGCGAGCTTTGGGTTATCGATAAACCTTATAGTCAAAAACCAGAATATTCACGTTTTGCTCACGGATTACACGAGGCATTAGGTGTAACGTATAGAGATAATAGTTTTTACCTAACACAAAGAGGTGAATTATCTAGATTGTTCGATCACGATGGCGATGGAAAAGCCGATGAGTATAGAACCATTTATTCTTGGCCGTTATCGGGAAATTACCACGATTATGCTTATGGTCCAAAGTTTTTGGACAATGGCGATATGTTAGTTACCTTAAATCTATCTTGGGTTAACCATGGAGCGAGTTTAGTAAAATGGAGAGGTTGGATGCTAAAAATAACACCTGACGGAGAGATGGAGCCCATTGCTACAGGCTTACGTTCGCCTTCTGGTTTTAATATTAATAAAGATGGCGATGTGTTTTATACCGAAAACCAAGGAGATTGGGTTGGTTCTGGTAGAATGACACATTTAGAAAAAGGAGATTTTGCAGGAAATCCAGAAGGGTTAAGATGGTCTTCAGATCCGCTTTCTCCCATAGATCTTAAACAAGATGTGATTGACGAAAGTTTGGGGCTTTCCCTTTACGAGTATTCTAAAAAGATTCCAGCATTAAAAGCACCAGCAATTTGGTTCCCGCATACCATATTAGGTATTGCGACTTCAGATATCCTGTACGAAACTACAGGTAATAAATTTGGACCTTTCGATGGGCAAATGCTTATTGGAGATCAAGGACACAGTAAAATTACACGTGTGTTTATGGAAAAAGTAAATGGTGTGTATCAAGGTGCTGCCTTTGCTTTTAGAGAAGGATTTTCTTCGGGAGTCTTAAGGTTAATCTGGGGAAGTGACAATAGTATGTTTGTTGGAATGACAAGTAGAGGTTGGGCGTCTACCGGTAAAAAATCGTTCGGACTTCAACGTTTAAAATGGACTGGTAAAACACCTTTCGAAATTAAAACTATGAAAGCTCAAGACGACGGATTTATCTTAGAATTTACAAAACCTGTAAATAAAAAACAGGCTTCAGATCTTGCCATGTATAAGCTTAATACATTTACTTATAATTATACCCACGAATACGGTAGTGATATTGTAGATAGACAAACCGCTATGATTCATGAAGCAACGGTTTCGGAAGATGGCTTATCTGTTAGACTTAAAATACATGGTATGCGTTTAGGGTATATTCATCAAATAGAAATCCCTACGCTTAAATCTACTTCTGGGGATTTATTGTTACACAACACCGGATATTATACGCTGAATGAAGTGCCTGGAGGGAAATTGAATTCGCCATCGATGACTATGGTTGCAAAATCAGATAAGAAAGTTGTACAGCCAAAACGTACAAATAAAATGCCTGAATCTTGGAATGGTAAAATAGACGAGAAATTAGATATTGGTACCAAGCCTGGATTAAAATATGATGTGGAAGAAGTACGTATAAAAAGAAGAAGCAAAGTAGCATTAACGTTTAACAATAACGACGATATGCTTCATAACCTTGTCATTACAGAAAAAGGTGTTGCCTCAGTGGACGAAGTAGGAAAATTAGCATTGTCTCTAGGTTTAGAAGGTGCCGATTATAACTATGTTCCAGATAGCGATTTAGTATTGTACCACACGGGAATATTAAAACCTATTAGTACAGAAACTATCTATGTTACCATGCCAGAAACACCAGGAGAATACTGGATAGTATGTACTTTTCCAGGTCACTCTGCTGTTATGCGCGCAAAACTGATCGTAGAATAATCTATCATATCATATTAAAGTCTGTTTTATTAAGCGATCACTATAAGTTTCTTGATAAAACAGACAATTTTAATCAATACACAAAATCGAATTAACCGATGGTAAATCAAAATAATATTGAAAAACATTTGAAAGCTCAAGTTTTTAAAGGGCTAATCTTGATTTTGTTAGTTTTTGGTATTAACCATGCGTATTCGCAAGTGGAAAATGTTCCAGAAGGACGCCAAGAAGGCTCTATGAATGGGTATCTTATGATTGGGATTAATAAGGTTCCAGAAACTTACGATGCTGGATTCTCTACATATGTGGCCGCATGGCCTCTAGTAAAAGACTATCCCGGAAATAGTTTTCAAACCGGACTTTTGGGGACATGGATGCATCCTAGTTATAACGGAATTACTAAACCCGACAGAAAGTTATATAACGACATCGAGGGCGGATTAGGCTGGTGGAGAGATACACGATTTGCTACCGAAACTCCAAAATTTATTATGGGAGGCGTTGCTTTAAATTTCAGTGCTTGGGCCAATGGACCAGGAGCTGGAAAAGGAAGAAATTGGGATAAGCCAAACGGAAAGTATGGTGTGGCACAACTTAGTCCTTGGGTATTGTGGCCTCCAGATGGATTGAATCTTAAACAAGGAACTAATGGAGAATTATTCGGTTATGGCTATTTGCCACTTCCGTTAATTAAAGCAAAATCTACTACAGCAGGAAAAGATGTTTCAACCGGAAATCATTCGTGGACTTTATTTTTAAATACCGAAAACTTTAAGGGACCAGTTGCTTTTTTTACGCCTTATTTTTTCTCTAAACCTAGTGTAGAAGAGCCAGAACTTGCAGGTATGTTTCTAGATACACGCCCTGCAAAACCCAATAAGCCTATCCAGATGGAAACGCAGCACATTCCGAGTGTGCAATACACAGCTCCTAATGGAGATATTTATGCGCGAGTAGCACCTACTTCTTTTCCTAGTGATGCTAAAGGCGAATCGATGCTTATGCATCAGGTTACCGCTTACAAAAAAAGTGCGCTATGGGATGCTGTAGAATTGTGGTTAGATCAGGATGGTCCTGTTGCAAGTGGAACTATTAACACTAAAGGATCGGTAGTTCATACATTTAAGGGAACAGCTGGATCTAGTTGGAAAATTTATCCTTTAAATACACCAAAAGATAAAAGATGGCCAATCGATTGGAAATCTATAGCGACTCCCGTTGCTTTAGATGCAACAACTTTTGGTTATAAGTGGGACGAGAAATTAGTGAAGCGCATGGAGACTAAAAACGGACCATTAATGGCGCTTCCAGAATATTATAAATTAGAAAAGAAGGCAAACGGAAAACCACATTGGGTAGCATTACACGCTCAAGATGTGCCTTCGGAATCAGGCTTAGATACACTTGATTTTGCATCGACAGATGCACCATCAGAACCTTACCTTACTCCAGAAGAAACGATAAGCAGTTGGAAAACACCTGGACCTGTTGCAGGCCCTTTTAAAACTAAAATTGGCGACGGAAGTACTGTAACGTATTATTGGTATCGTTTTGTAGATCAGCCTGCATTATTGAATGCCGATTTAACAACTGCTGAACGGGAAGAATTACAAAAACGTGTTGTAAAATTACACCGAGAATGGACCAAAGAGAAAGCTTATCTTCCAGCTCCAAAAGTAGGAGCATTGGCTAATATAGACCCTGCTCTAATTGTAACGCCTCCAGCAGGAATGGAAGCTGGCTATGTGCCAATTGTTACAAAACAGGGATTGGAAGAATAGGATAACAACTAACTATTAAAATAAAGGTCTACTCTATTTTTGCTAGTAAGTAAAACGAAAAGTAGAATGATATTTTTACTTTCAGTTGGTTACAATCTGTATGTGATTAAAGTCCGTTAGATAATTTCTTTATTTAACGGACTTTAATGTTTTAATTTATGCTGTTTTGTTTGTGTTAGATGAATTAAAAGTGTTTTTCATCAGTTATTTAAAAAATTATAGAAAATGAAAAAAATAATTATACTATTAAGTCTGTGTTTCGCTTACGCTTGTGAAACCACGGTAAAACCTGAGCCTACAAAAAATATTGAACTTACAGAGAGTCAAAAACAAGCAGATATTGATTCTGTGAAAAGTCTGGTTTCAGATTCATTTCAAGATATATTTTCAGATTTCGATTCTACTACCGTATCTAAATATTATACCACCGATTTTGTGCTTTTAGAGAATGGGGTGTTATGGACAAACGATTCCATTTATAGTTATATCAGAAGAAAACAAGCTAATAAATCAACTGTAAAAAGATTAAATCGTTTCGAGTACGTAAAATCCGAACATAGTGAAAATATGATTTGGGTAGCTTACGATAATTATGCGTATTTCGTAAAGGAAAAAGATACAATAGGAAAAGCGCATTGGTTAGAAAGTGCAATTGCAAAAAAAGAAAATAACACTTGGAAAATTCAGCAATTACATTCTACTATCGTTCGAAAAAATAAGCACTAATAGGTAACTGATACCTTTAAATTAACGACATGAAAAAGATTTGTCTATTTGTATTTCTGTGTGTGTTTTCCATGCTTCACACTGTGTATGGTCAGAGTACACAGCTATTTAATGCGGACTGGAAATTTGCATTACACGAGCAAGAAGGTGCAGAAGCTCCGGACTTTAACGACCAGAATTGGGAGACCGTGAGTGTGCCACATGATGCAAGTATAAAAGGTAAATTCGATCGGAAAACTTCAACAGCGGCAAATGGTTATTTGCCTTTTCAGCAAGGCTGGTATCGTAAATCATTTTCGCTTTCAGAACAAGATAAGGGTAAAAAAGTGTTTATTAATTTTGAAGGCGTTTATAGAGATTCTAAAGTCTGGATTAATGGCGAATTGTTGGGAAGAAACTTAAATGGTTATCTGGGATTTGAATATGATTTAACACCATATATTCATTTAGATAAAGAAAATGTTATCGCTGTTCATTACGATAATCGTAAAAAGAGAACTTCGCGTTGGTATACTGGAGAAGGTATTTATAGAGATGTATGGTTGCACATAGTAAATCCTGTACATGTAGTAAATCAAGGGACCTATGTTACAACACCTTTTGTTACCCAAGAACGGGCAAAAATAATATTAGAAACCGAAATAGCTAACGCAAGTGGGACGGAAGGAGAAATCACCTTAGAAACACAAATATATAACCCAAGTGGGGCGGTAGTGGCTTCAAAAACGAGTGTGGTATACTTGCAGTTTTTTAAAACACATACGTTTCAGCAAGACTTTCAAGTTCAAAATCCTGAATTGTGGGATACGGAAACTCCAAACCTTTATTATGCAAAATCCACGATACGATGTAATGGAGAGCTTCAAGGGGACTATAATACACGTTTTGGAATCCGAGATATTGCGTTTGCTCCAGATCGTGGTTTACTGTTAAATGGCAATAAAGTGTTTGCTCAGGGTGGAAATTTTCATCATGACTTAGGTTGTTTAGGTGCTGTAGCTCTAAAGGAAGGGTATCGTCACCGCTTACAGTTATTAAAAGATATGGGATGTAACTCCATTAGGTTAAGTCATAATCCGCATGCCAGAGTTTTACTCGAACTTTGCGATGAAATGGGAATTCTGGTGATTTCGGAATCTTACGATAAATGGACTTCACAGTATTATGGAGGAGAAGTTGCTTTTCGAGAGGTTTGGAAAACAGATATAGCACGTTTTATAAAAAGAGATCGCAATCATCCCTCAGTGTATCTTTGGAGTGTAGGAAATGAAGTGTCTAAGCAACGTAAAATGTTCGATAAGAAATTTGAAACTGAAGCAGATGGTGCTTATCAAGGCGCCGATGTGTTGAAGGAATTGGTTGCGTATGTTCACGAATTAGATCCTAGCAGGAAAGTTACTGCGGCTTTGTTTCCTGGAAGAAAAGATGATAATTTAGAATGGAATAATTGGGATAACCACGATGATTTTATGAAGACGTTACCACCAGCAATGGCTTTTAATATGGATGTGGTGAGTTGGAATTATACTGGTAATTTTTTCGATATCGACCATAAAAAGTATCCGCAAATGTTATTTATTGCCTCGGAAACAGCAACTAATCTTGACTTTGGAAATCGTAAGATTTCGATGTTAGAATTTGATAAATCGTATGTAGTTGGACATTATTATTGGGCAGCGTCATCTTATTTAGGCGAGTCGGTTTGGCCCAATAAAAGTTGGGAACGCTCTTTTTATGGTATGGACGAGAAAATGACGCCTATCGGACATATTTATCAGGCATTATATAGTGACCAGCCTAAGCTGAAACTGTTAGTAAAAGAACCAGATACGGTTAAATATAAAGCTTGGGAAAACCATTACGATAATAAGCGATGGAGTTGGTTTCCTGTGTTAAATCATTGGAATTTTAATACAGAAGCACTATTGGAAGTTCAGACCATTACAAATTGCGATGAGGTGGAATTATGGTTAAATGGAACATCGTTAGGAAATAAAACGCTTATAGAAGGCGAAGAACCTGTGTTATATTGGAATGTTAATTATAAAGCAGGAGAGTTAGTAGCGATTGGTAAGAAGCATAGTAAAATTGTGGTTAGAGATACGTTGGTCACGGCGAGTAAATCCACTCGAATTAAACTGTCGCCCAATAAAACCAAATTAAACGCCGATGGTGCAGATTTGGTTTATATTCAAGTGAGTTTAAGAGATAATACAGGACATATTGTTCCCGAAAATCAACTCATACAGTTTAGCGTGAAAGGACCAGCGCGTATAGCCGGAGTTGCTAATTCAGATATCTTTTCCGACGAATCTTGGCAAGGTAATAGTAGGAGTACAACTAATGGTACTTGTCTTGTTGTGTTGCGGACTACAACCGATGTTGGTACCATTGAATTGAGTGCAAAGACAAAAGGGATAAAATCGGCTAAACTCGTTTTAGATGTGGTTAAATAGGAGTCCATTTGATGGGTGTTTTTTTTTGCTAAAAGGACGATGCACAACTACGGAATTAAGGATTGAAACGTTTTTGAGACATAAACGAGATGAAATATAAGTCATACAGAATTTGACAAAAACTTATTAAAAAGGAGTGCGTCATAGCAGATAGAAATAAAATACGCTAATACATTTAAATAGTAGTACTAATTACACTAATTTCTTTGTTATTTTTCGATGTCTTATAATTAATGATTATATTTATAAGGTGCTGATACGTTGGGAGAAAGATTTGAAATGAGCACGATTTCTAGCAGCATATAAAACCACTAGGTTTTTTATCGACGAGATAACGAATTCTTTAATTCTTAATAAAATCATTAATTTAAAAATAATATTACGCCCATGTTTCCTATTCTATTTATGTCTGTGTTTCCTATTCTATTTTTCATTGTTTACCTAGCAATTCTATTTGGAATCCTTTATCTGATTTATAAATGGGTGACTACATTTATTAATCTAAAAAGAGAACAGAACGACATATTAAGAGAGATTAGTAGTAAAATGGGACATAAATAGAGAAGAGTAAGCTGTAAAACTCTAACATTTAAATATTAAAAAAGGCTGTCTTATAAGTACCGCCTTTTTGCTTCACTATGGTGTTATATTATTTTGTAATAGTTTTTACTCCAGCTCTAACATTTTGCTCCCATACGGTAAGTTTTTGCTGTAATATCTGTAATAATTCGGGGTTATTTAATGCTATATTATTTTTTTCTTCAATATCATGAGATAAATTATAAAGTTCGAATTTGGCTTCTGTTTCATTTATTATTTTAACCATTTTCCACTCACCACTTCTAATATAGCTTTGATTGCGAAACGCGGAAAAAACATCTCGTTTAGGTAGGTCTGTTTGGTTAATAAGGTGGTCTTTAATACTAATACCATCTATGTGTTTTCCGCTTGGTTGTTCTCCTATAATATCAAGTAGGGTAGGTAATAAATCCATAGTGAATACAGTTTTCTCACTGGTTGTTCCTGCTTTTATGACCTTTGGATAACTAATTATTGCCGGTACGCGACTCCCGCCTTCGTATGGACTCCCTTTTATGCCTCTTAATACGCCATTATTGCCATAATTGTTCGCGCCATTATCGGAAGTAAATATAACAATTGTGTTTTCGTATATGCCTTCTGTTTTTAAAGCATCCATAATCTTGCCTATACCTTGGTCCATAACTTCAAGCATTTCTTTATAAATAGCTTTTATGCTATCTCCTGGTACACGCGCTGTTCCAGGCGTTCCGATTTTTCGTAGGGCATTGGCAATACGTCTCTGATAGGGACCGTGTGGTGCTTCGTGTGGTAAGTAAAGTAGGAATGGTTTTGTACTGTGTTTTTTTATAAAATCGACACCGTAATTCGTTATTAAATCTGTAGTATAGCCAGCTTCGTTTTCGGTATTAATGCCGTTCCACCAATCTAAGTAGCCTTCGGCATCAATGTGTGCGTGGTAGTCTACATTACCACTTACGAAACCTTTAAAATAGTCGAACCCTTGTAATGTTGGGTTGAATTCTTTTCCGTAACCCAAATGCCATTTTCCAAACATGCCACAGGTGTAATTGTATTTTTTAAATTCTTCAGCGATAGTGATTTTATCTAAATTAAGACCTACATCTCTGTGGCTTTTGGCGGTAATGACCGCTTCAATACCTGTGCGTTGCTGATATTTACCGGTGAGTAATGCCGCTCTTGTAGGGCTACAAACAGATCCGTTAGAATGGAAATCTGTAAATAACACACCTTGAGAAGCTAGTAAATCTAAATTTGGCGTTTTAATATATAAATTTCCGTAGGTAGAGATGCCATTGTAGCCTAAATCGTCTGCTACAATAATAACGATATTAGGAGATTTCTTTTTGGTTTCTGAATGCTGAGCATAGGAGAAAAGAGAAATACAGCTTAAAATACAAAATATTAATTTTTTCATTTCTAGTTCTTGTTTGGCCGTGGCGTTTGGTTTAGAGCGTGTTTTGAAATACTTACAATTTAGAGTATTAAAAAAAGGCTGCCTTATTAAGACAGCCTTTTAGAACTTTTATTAAACCTTTTCTATGCCTTTACAGCATATAGTAGATTTATATAATTGATATATTACCAACCTGGATTCTGGGTTAGGTTATCATTAATCGTTAATTCGTCGATAGGTAGAGGTAATAAATAATCTCTATCTGGATCAAAACCAAATCCACCTGTATTTAAAAAGTTTACATACGGATCAAGGAATCCTTCACTATTAACGGTTAAGCCCGAGTAGATTGCTTCGATATCAGAAGTGTAAGTGGTTCCAATAGGTCTTTTTCCAACAAATAGTTTATGTGCTCTCCAGCGCATTAAATCTTCTAATCTGTTTCCTTCTCCAAATAATTCAACCACACGTTCTCTTCTTACTTCTTGTAAATAATCAGGTAAAGTATACCCGTAATCTGGCCAATTCGGATCTGGGGTAATAGCTCCTATGTTTAGGTGTGGCATACCAACACGGTCTCTTAATTGGTTAATGGTTAGGTCTACATCGGCTTGAGTTAGTGTTCCTAATTCTGCTTTAGCTTCGGCATAAACTAAAAGTGCTTCAGCATATCTAAATATAATATAACCTATATCTCGAGTTCTTTCGTTGTTTTGAACGATTTGCTTAGATCTCCATTTTTCTATAGAATATCCTGTTGGGTTACGAGACATATCTGGTACCATAAAATAGCTTTCTGCTCCGTTCTCGGCAATAATATCTAAATCTCCAGGTGCCATCACAGATTGTGCTAATCTAGGATCTCTGTTTTCTTGTAACTCGTCTAAAGTCGCATCTCCGTTAAAAATTGGGCTAACGCTAATTGGCAAACCATCGGCAGCAAGATATAGTTGTGTCATTTCGCGAGACATACCTTGTAAACTTGGCTGATTCCATAAAGAATTCTGAATGTTATATGTTAAATAATCGTAGTGTTTATATAACATAACTTCTTTGTTACCGCTATAATCTGTCTGAACAAATAAGTTGTAATAAGCTTCGTCTACATCGCCTGTAGAAAGAGAATAATTCCCAGCTTCTATAACGCTTAAGGCAGCATCTGCAGCTTGTTGTAAATAATCTGTTCCGTCGGTAGTTCCTGCAAAATCTGTTCCTTGGTGGTATTTTTCCCAAGTTCCTTCGTATAATGCAACTCTAGCTTTAAAGAGTGCCGCGATGTCTTTATTTAAACGAGAAGGTCCAACTTTATCGGCATATTCCATTTTTTCGATCGCTAAATCTAGTTCAGCAAGAATAAAATTAGCAACTTCTGTTCTAGAACTACGTGCTCCCATTAAGATATCTTCGTCTTCTAAATCTACTACTTTAGTAATTATTGGTAATGCACCAAAATCTTTATAAAGGTCGAAATAGAACCAAGCTCTAAAGAAATGACCTTCACCTATGTAGTGGTCAATTAAGTTCCCTGTTTCTGCACGTGCAGAATTTTCTAGGAAATAGTTAGCACGACGTACATTAGACCAGCTCCAGCCTCCACCAGAAGATGGTACATTTATGGTTCCGTCTAATCGTGTTGTGTTTGAGGCTCCAAACCAAAGACTAGATTGTGCAATAATATCTGTTCCGATATCCAGTGAAGGCGATGCTCCAGCCGCTGCCCAACCTGGTAAGGTGGCATAAAGTTGATTTAAATAAAGTTGTAAATCGCCTTCTGTTTTCCAAAAATCGGTATCCGAAATTTGATCTAAAGGTGTTTTTTCCAACAAGTCATCTGAGCAGGAATTAAAAGCGATTCCTGTAAATATTAATGTGATGATATATAGTATCCTTTTCATTGTTTTAGTTTTAGAAGTTAATGTTTAATCCTAAAGAAACTGCTTTACTTATAGGGTATTGATCTCCAATACGTCCATCCCTTCCATCAAATGCTTCAGGATCATAAATCATTAAATCGGTAATAGTAAATAGGTTTTCTGCAGAGACATATAGTCTTATGCTTTTTATTTTAGCTTTACTTAAAATGTCAGATGGGATTGTATATCCTATTTGAACATTTTTAAGTCTTAAATAAGCTCCATTTTGAAGGTATCTTGTCGTAGCATACCCGTAGTTTTTATTATTTTGTCCTGTAAATTGAGAATACGCATTCGGGAAGTAGGCGTCTGTATTTGCTCCTAATGGGTTAGTAGTACCTTCTGGTCTGAAATAATCTAAATGCTCTGTATATACATTAGCATGAAGTACACCGTTTGCAGGTCCTCTAAATGTACCTAATCCTCTTAAGTCTAAATCTCTTTTTCCTACACCTTGTAATTGAAAAGAAGCATCGAAGCCTTTCCAAGCGGCATTTGCCATAAAGCCATATTGAAAACGTGGAGTACTGTTACCAATTACTTTTCTGTCTCCAGGATTTTCAAGCGTATTGTCTCCTGTGTTAATAACATTATCTCCGTTTAAATCTACGTATTTAACATCTCCAGGAAACCAAGTTCCTGAATAGATAAACGATTGATCGTTTTGGTAGTTAGCAACTTCATCGGCAGATTGAAACAGACCATCTGTTTCCATTCCCCAAATCTCATTTATATCTTTACCTTGGTAGTTGTTAGATAAAATATTTGTAGGGTTGTTGTATTCTGTGATTTTACTTTGGTAGTCTGATAGTACTCCTGTGAACCCGTAAGAGAATCCGCTTTTCGATGTATTTTTCCAAGACACTTCAAGTTCCCATCCTGTTGTAGTGACTTCTCCACTGTTAATTTTAGGTACAGATGTTCCTAAAACGTCAGATACAGGTTGTCCTGGTCCTACAAGGTTGTCAACTTTAGATTGGTACCAGTCAAATACTACTCCAAGTCTTTTATTAAATGTTTGAATGTCTACCCCAAAATCTAAGGTGCTTACTTTTTCCCAAGTTAAATCTACACTAGAAAGGTTAGGCGTACCTACTGTCCATAATTGTTCACCTCCAAATAACCAAGACGATTGGCTAATACCTAGAGACGGTACGTATAAATAGTTGGCCACATTTTGGTTTCCAATAGATCCGTAAGATCCTCTGAATTTCAAGAATTCAACAGCATTTTTTAACGGATAGAAATTTTCTTTAGACACTACCCAACCAGCAGAGAAAGAAGGGAATGTTCCCCATCTATTATCTGAGTCGAATCGAGAAGAACCATCTCTTCTCACATTCACTTCAAATAAGTACTTTTCTTTGAAGTTGTAGTTAAATCTACCAAAGATACCTTGAGTAGACCAGTGTCCTAAGCTATCGTCAATTGTTTTTTCTCCTACAGAAGTACTAATAGATGGAATTGCATCTGTTAATAAGTAAAAAGAACGAGCAATTAAATTAGAATACTCGTAAGTTTCTTGTTGGTAACCTGCCATAGCGTAGAAGTTATGGTTTCCAATACTTTTAGTATAACTCGTGTATATGTTTGGAGACATATACGTATTGGTTTGTAGAGTAGAATAATAACGTGTACTTTCTTGATTAGACGATGTTATTGTAGATCCGCCCATACCATCAGGTACCGCGCTAGGTACAGTTGGGAAAGAAGATGCAATACTATTATCGTTTGTACGGTATGTAAATTCAATATTGGTAACCCAGTCTTTCACAGGTTCTAGAGTTACCCTAGGCGAGAAGATTAATTGTCTGTTTTTTTCAAGCGTTTTCTGTAATTCTTGTTCTCCAATTCTACCTGTCCATACATCTGTTCCAGGGAAAAATGCAGGTTTAGTAGGTTTAAGTCTTGTCATTAACAATGTAACAAAAGATCGTCCTGTACTACCTGATCCCGCTGTAGCATGCGAAGGATATTCTTGTTCTTCAAACTTGTACTTAGTTAATAGAGAAAGGTCTATCCAAGAGGCTAATTTAGTGGTTATTTTAGCATCAATGTTATAACGTGTAAAATAGTCTTGACCAACTTTTAGCAATCCTTCTTCGTCGTAGAATCCTGCAGATAAGTAATAAGACGATTTCTCATTTCCTCCTGAAACACTTAGGTTGTGTTTAATTCGAGAACTTGTTTTTTTAATCAATAAATCTTCCCAGTCTGTAGCTGCAGAAGCATTCAAACCATCTACACCAAGATCCCAAGCTAATCCGTTAGCTGTTTCTTGTACTTCAGGAGCGCTTCCTGGGTTTGCTAAGTTTTGCTCGATATAGCCTAATTCTGTAGCGTCGTAAAACGGACTACCTCCAGCATTTACGCTCGCGTCGTTCATAGCGTATGCAAAAGATAATGCATCTGCGCTTTGTGGCATATTCATAGGTGAGGTAATCGCGTAGTTCGTAGAGTATGAGAAATTAACGGTTCCGTCTTTTTTTCCTGTTTTTGTTGTTATTAATATAACCCCAAAGGCCGCTCTAGCTCCATAAATTGCAGAAGCTGCAGCATCTTTTAAAATAGATACAGATTTAATGTCATTAGGATCTACATCATTAATTCCCATAGGGATATTATCTACTAATACTAAAGGTGCATTTCCACCTTCAAGAGATGTTAATCCCCTAATACTCATGTTCATTTCTGCACCCGGTTCTCCTGTGGCTCCAGATGTAGAAATCTGTAAACCTGGTGAAGCACCTTGTAGCGCTTGTTGCACGTTGGCTACAGGTTTGCTATCAAAAATCTCTTCACCAACACTAGAGATCGCTCCAGTTAAATTAGATTTTTTTTGTGTACCGTAGGCAACAATCATGACTTCATCTAATCCTGATACTTCTTCTTCTAAAGTAACTGAAATGTTACTTTGTCCGTTAACAGGAACTTCTTTTGTGATATACCCAATGTATGAGATCACTAATACAGCGTTTTGTGCTGTGTTTGTAATGGTAAAATTTCCGTCGAAATCGGATTGGACACCATGTGATGTCCCTTTTTCAATAATGCTAGCACCTGCTAAGGGCTGATCGCTAGCCGTAACTGTTCCTGTAATTGTTTGTGCCGTTAAGCAAAAACTAGTAAACAGGAAAAGCATAACTGCTGAAACAATTTTTAAATTGTTTGGGGGTAGGAGGTTTTTTTTCATACTAAATGTGTTAATTAATTTTAAGCGGTTCTTTTTTTAATAATTGAGGGGTTAAAAAATTAGTTATTAATATCAGGTTATAAACTTAGAATATTTTTTAATTCTGTCAAAAGATAATCGTATTAAATGTTAAATAAATGTAAACGTTAGGTGTTCTGATTGTTTAAATTATTTTTATATTATGCATGCATATTATTTAATATAATTCGCGTTTTTTCTTAATTTATCTAGGTATTATCTGCTTTTTTATAGTAAATTGTGCTCGATTTTTGATTGTTCTAATTAAGGTTTTTTTATGCTTTTTAGTTAATAACGTCTTATTAATATTATATTTAAAACTTTTATACTCACTTGTGCTTTGTGGTGTTAGTTGTTTGTTATCAAGACTTTAAGTGTGTGTGTTTGTTTGTAGTTAACAACCTTATAAATGTTTGCTTAGTATTATAACCGATATTACATTTATTAAAGACACATTAAAAATATTTAGAAATACTAATTAATTAAATTACACATATATGAAATTTAAATTACTGCTTATTGGATGCTTGGCTATATTTTTAGCCTCTTTTAAAACGACAGACACTGTACCTGATGTTTTAATAATAGGGGATTCGATTTCTTTAGGTTATACGCCTTTTGTAAGAAAAGTATTAAAGGAAAAGGCTAATGTGGTGCACAATAAAGGGAATGCGCAACATTCTGGTTATGGTTTAGAACAGATAGATGAATGGATTGGGGACACAAAATGGGATGTTATTCAATTTAACTGGGGATTATGGGATTTATGTTACCGAAATCCAGAATCTAAAAATCAGGGTAATCGTGATAAAGTAAATGGAACAGTGACGTTTACTCCGGAAGAATATGAGCGTAACTTAGAGGCTTTAGTAGTGCGTTTAAAAGAAACGCAGGCTAAACTTATTTTTGTAACCACATCTTATGTCCCAAAAGGCGAATTAGGGCGTGTTGAGAAATCGGATAAAATCTATAATAAGGTTGCTAAAAGAGTTATGAAAAAATACGGAGTGACTGTAAATGATATAAATAATATCTCCAAAAAAATACACAAGGATCACGGTGCGGGACCCAAAGATGTACATTATACTAAAGAGGGATATGAGTTGCTTTCTAAACCTATTATAAAAGGAATTGAAAAATACTTGAACGACTAAAGCAAAGGAAGTTTAAAATTATAAAAAGGTGCCATTAATATGAGTGCCTTTTTTTATGGGCTTACTAGACTCATATTTAGAAGAGTATAGTAAGCCACCCTCAATGTGTATAGTGTTGTTTACCTATTGGGTAGAGTTGGTATCAATAAGGCTATAAAATGCGAACCTTAAAAAAAAACAGAAGATATGGTCTTTAAAATTGACGATCTATTTTGACATAAAACGGTTTGATGTATGCGCCTTTTTCGTTTGTGACAAAAGGGGTGAGTCTAACCGTGCCTTTTCCTAATGTTAGCCTATGGATATGTATTATGCCGTCTGTTAGTGTTATAGCCTCTTTTGTTATAGTCTCAGGTCCTATTTTTAAATCGAGTTTAATATTGTTTATCTCTTTTTGAAATAATTGGACTTTAATGTCGTAATACCCTGTTTCAGCAACTTCTATTTCCCATCCGGCAACATCCTGACCTAGATTCTCGTTTTTTGTAAAAATAGCATCGTTAATGTTTAGAACAGATGGATTTTCGTGCATTGTTCCTACAATAGCAGGATGATCTTTTGTGAAATTATGCTCAGAAATCATGTTTTTAAACCACACATCCATGTTTTGTTTTAAATCTAGGGCTTCTGAAGGATGCGTTAACACCACGTTATGTTGTTCGAAAGGATCGGCCACTATATTATACAGTTCGAATGTATCGATGTTGGCATGCTGTACTGTGTTTCCTACCAATTTGTATTGGTCGTTTCTAATCGAGATGTTTGTGTATTGTTCTGGTCCACCACGTACCCAACTCCGAGCAAAAGTCCGATTTCCTAAGCTAGACGTTTCATTATTCAATAAAGGCAACAAACTTTTTCCATCCAGAATTCTATCTGTAGGACGTTGTGCACCGCATAATTCTGCTAGAGTAGGTAAGATATCGTAATGTGCCGTAGGTGTTTTAATATCGCGATTTCCTTTAAATTGAGAAGGAAGACTCCAGAAACTAGGCACTCGAACACCGCCCTCGTAAACATAGCCTTTTCTACCTTTCATACCTGCGGCATATCTATCGTGCTGAGGGCCATTATCTGTCATAAAAATAATCAATGTATTATCTCTTATCCCCATACCATCTAAAGTGTCGAAGAGTCTTTTTAAGTTATCGTCTATATTAGAAACCATAGCATAAACTTTTCTTGCGTTTTCCTTCAGCTGTTCATTCATTACAGGAAAAGGTCTGTCGTCGTTTTCAAAACCTTTCGAAGGATCAATGTCCTTGTACATGTTGTAATATGCGTCAGGTACTTGAAGCGGGGCGTGTGGTGCATTGAAAGATAAATACAGGAAAAATGGATCTGCTTTGTTTTTATCAACAAAATGGATTGCTTCATCTGTAAATACATCCGAGCAGTACCCTTTAGTTTGTATCATTTCTCCGTTTTTCCAAAGAATGGGATCAAAATACCGGCGACTGCCTTCTAGAGCGTTTGGCCAATCACCATTTTGACCTAAGCCTCCTGATAAATGATTTAATGTAAAATCGAAACCTTGATCTTGCGGACGAGAAGGGTAGTTGTCTCCAAGATGCCACTTGCCAATCATGCCGGTTTTATATCCTGCTTCCTTAAGAATTTCGGCAATAGTAATTTCATCGGTGGCCATTATAGCACCACCTCTGTAGGTGTCACGAACACCTGTTCTTAAAGCGTATCTTCCTGTCATTAAAGAAGCACGCGTTGGTGCACATACGGGAGAGACTAGAAATTCGTCAAATCGTACACTTTGCTCCGCTAATTGGTCTATGGTAGGCGACTTTACATGTGGATTGCCATAGTATCCTAGGTCTCCAAATCCTTGATCGTCTGTGACTATAAGAATAACATTAGGTTTTGTTTGTGCCTCTAAATTCAGAGACAAACCGCCTAAGGCAATAGAATAAACTGCAAAACGTATAATTTTAGATGTATTAGACATACTTATAAATTAGAGTTGATTTTGAAGACCTACAATGGTTTTGGTATATGGTATGACTTGATAATAGAATGAAATTATAATTACTCTGTATATGGTACAGTTCCTGTTTTGTCTACAGTATAACCCCATTTTTTAACGTATTCTGGACCAGGGAGAAATTCATCTTTATTTGCTTTTAATCGCTGTGTAAGTTGGGTATCAAGTTCAGATTGAATGGTTGCATACTTTTCGTTTCCTATTAAGTTCGTTTCTTGATACGGATCTTCCTGATTGTCGAATAAAAGCCACGGACCATTTAAATCTCGGGTGTAGGTGTATCTAGGTGTTCTTAATCCTCTATATTCTCGTCCGCCTCGGTTTCTGTTCCAAGAGCCAAAAGGCTGTATAGATCTTATCAGCGCCGCATTATCTAACTCTTCATTATTTAAAATGCTTGGGCTAAAATCTGTACCTTCTATAGTACTAGGAATTGCTATATTGGTTAATCCTAAAAGGGTAGGTAAGATGTCTTCAGAATTTACAACCGTTTTATTAATGCTGGGAGCAATCTTTTTATTTGCCGGTAATTTAAGTAACATAGGTACACGGATGGACTCGTCGTAAGGCTGTTGTTTTTTTAACTCGCCGTGCGATCCTAATAAATCTCCATGATCTGATGTGAATAATATAATAGTGTTATCCCATTGTCCGTCATCTTTAAGCTGTTGGGTTATCTTACCAATCATATCGTCTATTGCGGTAATATGTGCATAGTAACCAGACAGTTCTTTTTTCGCTCTTTTTTGAGATTTTTCAGGAACGTTTGGTCTTAGCTTTATATCTTCTGGGTTAAAACGATCGCGATAACTTTTTGGAGCAGTATGGTACGGGCCATGTGGCGTTCCGTAAGATACTATCATTAAAAACGGATCTTCTATTGCTTTTCTATCATTAATATAATGTAAGGCCGCGTCGGTCTGATCGAAAGTGTCATACTGTTCCCATATCTTTCTTTCAGGGTTGTCGTTATCATAATACACCGAATGGTTGTAATCATGTGTACATTCGTTTCCATTCCAAAATTCGAAACCTTGTCGTCTTTCTCCTGGTGGAACATTTTGTAATCTACCATGTCCGTCTAAATGCCACTTCCCGATATAACCTGTGTGATAATCGTATTCGCTAAAAATTTCGGCCATACTAAGTGCATCTGGATTAAGCTGAACATCGTTCATAAATACACCTGTAGTTAAAGGTAATTGCCCTGTTAGTAGTGCCGCTCTAAACGGCGTACAAACTGGGGTTCCCGATACGGCATTGGTAAAATTGATGCTTTCTGAAGCCAGGCGATCTAGGTTTGGTGTTTTTACGTTCGGATCTCCGGCATAACCTGTGGCTTGTGCACGCCATTGGTCGGTGAGAAGAATAAGAATGTTTGGCTTTTTAGTTGGAGTTGTAACCGCAGTTACTGCTGTGTCTTTTTTCTTAGCGTCGTTGCAAGATGTATTTAAAACAAGCAAACCGACTAAAAGTAGGTGCCAAGAAAAAAAGGGTCTCGAATGTTTTTTAAAATAATGTAGCATATCAATATATAATTTAATGGGCTATTAATTGTAAGTCTAATATTAAGATAATTCGGTTTATTCTAACTCCCAATCGTCTGTTCTAAACGAAGAGGCAGGTAAACCAGCTGTATTGAAAAGTTCTCCTATGGTGAAATCGTCGAAGGCATAACGCACTGCAACAGGATTAGGAACATAAGCCGAAAATAAAACTAGTCCTTTCCAGTTTATTGAGACTTGGGCGGGGTAAAAACGTTTGTCTTTCCCTGCGATTTTAAAATTAGTAAATGCTTTGCCAAAGGTGCTAAGTCCCGTTTTAGCGTGGTCGAAAGTTAATTGCACTACTGGTCCGTCTATAATCATGTCTTTTAATACAGGACCCGAATATGCTATACCTTTTATATCGTAACTTTTTGCCAAAGCTAGGTATGCAAGACGTTCACCTCCTACTTGTTTGTGCGCTGGATGTATTACATGTTTTTCTCCTACATCCATTAAACTTACCATTCCGGTATTCACTGTTTTTGTTGAAGCTTTTAATTGAGCTTCTCTAAGTAAAGCCGAATTTACGCCAGGTTTGTTGCTATAATCGTGAGGAGCTATTTGTACGTAATAAAAAGGAAAATCTCCAATAGCCCATTCTTTTCGCCAGTTGTTAATCAAGCCGGGCATTAAGGCTTCGTATTTCTTTGGTTCCGGAGCATTAGATTCGCCTTGGTACCAAATCACACCTTTCATGGTTAAGCCTTTTAGCGGATTTATCATACCATTAAAAAGGGTAGTAGGTATTCTGTGAGTTACTCTACCTTTATCGTCTAGAGCAGGCTCAGGAACCCAATCAAAGTCTTTTAATCCGTCTTCACTTATCCATGGTTCTATGCGTGTGCCTCCCCAAGCGGTTACTATAAGTCCAACGGGAACTTGTAATACGTCTTGAAGCATTTTACCAAAATGATAGGCTGTTGCACTAAAATCGGCAGCGTTTCCAGGATTAGATTCTAGCCACTTACCCGTTACGTTATCTAAGCGTTCAAGGCTTGCTTTTTGTTTTACTTTAAATAATCGAATCTGACTGTTTCTCGAGGTTGCTATGGTTTTATTAGAGCCTATTACGGGTTGTTTGCTAAACCCTTTTAATGGCATTACCATATTAGATTGTCCAGAGCAAATCCAAACTTCTCCTATTAAAACGTTGCTAAGTGTTATAGGTGTACCATCCGAAATGGTAATGTCGTAAGGACCACCAGCACTAGGCGTTTCAACTTTTAATTTCCATTGTCCATTTTTATCAGCTTTAGTGGTGTACGTTTTTCCATTCCACGAAGTGGTAACTTCTACGGTTTTACGCGATGTGGCAGTTCCCCAAATGGCGGCTTCTGTTTGTTGTTGTAAAACCATCTCACTACTAAAAAATGCAGGAAGTTTAATTTCTGCTGAAGCAATATGAGTGACGCAAAATATAAAAAGTAATAAAAAGGTTTTTGAAACGGACGTGTTGTGCATGTTTAAGTTTTTAATGGTAGGCGATTATATTCTATCTAATGTAAGTGTAAGTTTCTCCCAAGGTTGTGGGTGTGTAGTAATGTATAATTCTGGATTTAATTTCAGATTTTCTTTATCGTAACCCAACGTGAATACTTCAATTTCTTTACCTATCATAGATTGGTCTAATGGGATATAATAAGTGTAATTACTATCTCGACGAGAGGTCATGAATTCCCAATTGTTTGCAGGGTAAGACGATGCTCTGTCTGGAGCACCAATATAAGTCTCTCCAATTTTAGCAGCAGCATAAGCACCTTCTATACCGTGTTTTCCGTTTACAGCAACACATAAGTAGCTACCTTCTGCGATTTCGTCTAAAACAATTTTAGATGTCCATGCTTTCTGTGCTTTTTTCTTACTTGGGTGTGCAAATAAATTAGAAGCTCGCCATTGCGATCGGTCTACTTTTTTTCCTTTAGCGATACCTTCAATTTCTACAATTTGTTGCGATGTAGCTTTAAATCTCAAGTATCTTACGTCTTTACCTATGTTTATTTCGGTTTGTGTTCCGGCGATATAGGTTAAGGTCTCCCAGTTTTTTAAATCGGTAGATATTTCAACAAAATTTCCTTCACCTATTAGTAAGGGCTGTAAACCAAATTCGCTAGGAACAGTAATTAAAAGCTGATCTAAATATGTGATTTTTCCTAAATCCAATCTAAACGCGCCACCTTCAATACGTGTGTCTAAACGGTATGTTTGGTTGCGCCAAAATCCGGTTTCTAAATCCCCGTCGAATAAGTTTTTATCCCAAACACCACGGTTAACAAAAGCATCTTGTTGGAAAAAAGCATCTCGTGCGGCCTTGACTTCTGGTATTTTTGTTTCGCCAGAACGTTTTAAAGAGCGTACTTCTAATGCATTGTTGTCTGCGGCAAATACAGTAGCTTCATAAAGTGTTGTGGCATCTTCAGGAATATCTGTTGTTTCAAACGCATTTAGTTTACGGTGATAGTCGTTTTTAAGTTTGTCTCCAGGGAAACGAACTTTTAATTTTCCGCCTTTAGATAATTTCTGAATAGATTTACCATCAACTTTTGCATTAGTAAATAAATCACTATTTGCTATGTTTATGTTAGATGTTGTTCCAGGCATTCCAAGAATTTCGATTTCAATAGATTCACCAGGGATATTTTTAATGGTTTGAAAGTTTGTTCCTGCTAAAAGCGGATCTGTGTAGGCTTCTGTAGTAGCTATAAATAAAGCCGATCTAAAAGGCAATACATCTACGGGAACGGTTTCACCTTTTTTAAATGTACCAATTAATTTTTCGGTAGGGTGAACTTGAAGTAAGGTTATATCTCCATCGGCTTTAAGTCCGATATCTTCATTTAATGTTAAAGAAAATGACTTTGCTTCCCAGTTTAAATTTCTAAGGCTTAATAGTTGTGTTTTGCCATCTCCTCTAGATACGGCGTTTTCTCCGTAAGCTTTGTCCAGTACTATCCCATCGACAAGAATATCTCTGTATTTTTTATGTAAATTATAAATGTATGCTAGTTTAGAAAATTCGGCGTCGTTTAATAACCAAGGGTTACCATAAATTTCAGGAGATAGAATAAGTGCTCTATTAAAGGCTTGTAAAACTAAATCGTCTTCCCAAAAATCGATACACGATGATATACATACCCCATGATCTTCTGTTAGGCGCTGTAAATCTGGTACAAGTCCTCTAGACATGGCCTGAGCTCTATGGTGTGGTGCTGTCATGGAATTTGCCATGTGCACATCGATATAGGTTTCTGCACCTCCCCATAAAAATGTAGTGGCGTAAGGTTTCGCTTTATCTAAACCAAGACGGTGATTTAATAAAATTAAATCTGGGCTGTGTTCGCGAGATTGTTTCATTAACTCAATAAAAGCATCTTCTTTTTCTGGACGTAGTGGTCCGCAAACAGCATCAAATTTAAAAAGTGCAAAATCGTAATCTCTACATAATTTTACCATTTCGTCTATACGGGCTTTTTCTTCTTCTGGCGTATCTCCAAATCCATCTGGGCCACCCCAAACTCCTAATCTAATGTCAAGTGCTTTGGCTTGTTCGTAAATCGGGTCGAACCCATTAGGAAACTGCTTTTTAAAGCGATCGGAATAAATACTTCCGTAAAAATTTTTACCATCAATTGCACCAGCATCCATAGCGTAGATGTCTAATTGCATGCCGTATTCACTTTTTAACCATCCAAAAAAGTCTAAGTTAATAGCGGTATGTTCTTCGGTAGGACCTTCGTTAGTGTTGTTAATCCAACTAAAGTATTGAGCTTTTGAAGGTGTTTTTTCATCGGCACCTGGAAAAACTTGCTCTTGACCTGATACATTTAAAAATGAAATTAAGAAAAAGGAAAACAGTATATGTTTCATGCTTAAAAAATTATGTGGTGGGTTAAATATCATAGGTTGTATATTTTGTAATGGGATATCGATTATTGTTTTAGACTGATAAATTAATTTACTAGCGTAATAACATTACGACCTTTATCTAGCTTTAATTTGTTTTTACCGTGTACATCTACACCATTAAGTGTAATTGATTTCCAGTTTCCGGTTGGAACTTTAAAGTGTCCGTTCATGGATTTAGGTAATTCAATTTCATATTTAAAATTATGGTCGTCTATCTTTTTATATTTGGCTGTAATCGGCCCTTTAATAGTCGGGGCTTTAATTTCTGAAAAACTAAGATTGCTTAGTTGCGGATATATTTCTGCGTCTTCAAAACCTGGCGTTGTGGGTTTAATACCCCATAAATCTCGTGTTATTATATTTCCTGGTGCTGTTCCCCAGGCGTGATTCCAGTCTAGATTAGGTTTGTATTTTATGTCCCAAGCTTCTAAAGTCATGGTCGATCCTGTTTTAATCATATTATACCATGTTCTGTCGTGATCGGTAGCCGTTATTAATTGTTGGGCGTATGCGGCTTCATTTGATTTATATAAACCTTCTAATAAATATTGAGCGGCATAAACGCTACACGCCATACCTTTAGATTTAATGAATTTAAGGACTGCTTCTTTACGTTCTTCTGGCACTATTCCAAAGGCCAATGGGAACATATTTGCATGAAGCGAGGAGTGGCTAGAACCTTCGCCGTCTATATATAATCCAGTAGATTTGTCGAATAATTTGTCGTTAATAAGTGCTTTTACTTGATCTGCTTTGTCTTTATAAAACAGAGCGTCTTCCGGCTTTTCTAAGGCTTTAGCAATACGAGACATCATTATAAGATTTTCAAAATAGAAGGCATTAACTACGGTGTTGATTGCTTTCATCTCGTAGCCATCGCGTTCTGACATTGGCCAATCTACAATATCTCTAATTTTTTTTCTTTTTTCGAATCCAAGTTGAGTCATGAACTGCTTGTTCATCCGTTCGTTGTCGGTGGTAATTAAACCATCTTCTCGCTCTAATTCGATGAGTGTTTTGTCTTTTAGCTTATCGTAAAATTTACTGATTGATTCAGAATTTCCAGTGTATAAATAATCGTAATAAAACATTTTAGCCGTGTGAAGAATCCATTCTGTAGGCCATGTGGGATTAGAAATGAAAAATTCGTTTGTTCTTCTTGCTAAACTGTATTCGTTATCAAACGCATAATGACTAAGTTGATTAATATATGCATCGGCTTCATAAGGAATACGTTCTCTGTCGCCATCTACATAATAGCCAGCAAAACTTGTAGCTTTAATGGTGTGCTTACAGATGTCCCAAATCTGATTAAGAATCGTGTCTGAAGACGTGAAATAACTAGCCTCGTCGTTAAATTTGTAGTGCACAACCTTTTGATGTATTATAAGGTCGTCTATCGGAATTTTTAAATTCTCTATCTCACAATATCTAAAGGGCATAATCACTCCAAATGATTCAGGCAGTGCTATGGCTTCAGGTTTTGTGTTTCCAATAACTTTTGGCAGTTTAAGGTTGATGCTTTCGCCTTTATTTAAATGTGGCAATACAACGTTTTGGTATCTTATGGTTCCTTTCGGATTTCTGTTAACCGTGTACTCTGAAGATAGTTGTTCGGCGAGATGAAAAACCACAGTATCTTTTTGAGATGCTTTAGCTTTTATAGATAGTGTTCCAAAATATGCCTTTCCGAAATCAATAAAATAATGACCATCGCCTAACTTCTGAATATTTACAGGTTGGTGTAGGTTGTGTTCAAATTTTGCTTTAACCTCGGTATAATCTTGTGCTTGGACCTTTAGAAAAGTTCCAAGCACGATTAGGATATTTAAAAGAAGTACTCTCATTAAAGAATGTTTTTATTTATCTGCAATTACAATGTTGTAATGACCCGCTTCCAAATCAAAATCACCAGAAGTTGTATCTGTGTTAAATCCGCTTCCGTCTTTTGTAATCTTAATATTTTGAGAAGCACTTAATGCTAATTTTACTTGTGCACTACTTCCTGAAGGAATAGCAAACGTATACTCATAAGTGTTTGAGTCTAGTTTTTTCCAATTCGAAACAATAGTTCCAAACGGGGAGTTGTATTTTGTATTTACAAATTCTAATCCTTCTGGAGTTGACGGTGTTAAAATGAATTTTTTGAAACCAGGATGCTCAGGATCTGGTTGGATACCACCTAACCATCTGTAAAACCATTCTGAAACCGAACCAAACATCGGGTGGTTGTTAGAAAAAGTACCATCGCTTTCTTTCCAAGTTTCCCAAATAGTTGTTGCTCCATTATCTACCATAAAGCCCCATCCTGGGTATGCTTTACTATTTACAATGTTGAAAACAGCTTCTGGCGAAATGTTTTTAGAAACCGCTTCTAAAGCATATTTAGTTCCGAAAATCCCTGTATTTAAATGTCCAGAAGGACCGTTGTTAATTGCTTTTTGTAAAGAATCTTTAGCGGCGCCAAGTTCTTCTGTAGGCACTATATTGTGGTATAGTAATGTTGAAAATAAAGTCTGACGGTTAATTTTATTTTTTACCGGCTTGTCCCAAAATTCATTTTTAACTAGCGTTCTTAAGTGGTCTGCTAGTTGGTTATATTTTAATTCATTTTCTTTATCATTCATCACCTTTGCAAACGTCTCCATAATTTCGGCACATTGCATATAGTGTGACGTTCCTGTTAATTGTACTGGTACAGGTTGTAAAGATTCGTGATCGCTTAATCCTTTGTTAACCATACCGTCTGGATGAATTCTAGCAACCTTATCCATCCATTTTATATTTTTATCATACATTTCTTTTACAAAATCTGTATCGTTATAATATAAGTATAAATAGTATTGTGTGGTTAGGTAGGCAGATTCCCAGCTAATACCACAGTACTCAACACCAGTAAAAGGTGCTGTATCTACAAAAGACGAATCTTTCATGGCATCTGCCCAGTCGTAAACCGTTTTACGGTAGATTCCTTTCATGTCGAAATTATTTATATAGGCTTCGCTTGTAGCATTTAAATCACCTCCGTAACCGAATTTTTCACGAGCAGCACAATCTGATTGTACACTAATAAGGTTGGTTAAAAATGACCGTTCTGAAATTTCTTGAATGCTGTTAAGTAAGTCCGATGAGCTACTGAAGGTATTTTCGTTTTCAACATTAGTATGAAACATAAGACCTTGTATATCTTCTGTATTTGGTTTTTCTTTTAAGCCTGAAATTTCGATATATCTGTAAACGTGATATGTAAAAGGCGGTTGAAACCATGCGTCGTTATCGCCTATAACATAACTATCGGTTTGCCATGCAATGTCTGGTGCACCTGGGCCACCTGCGCCTTTTCTTTTAATCTGACCAATTACGGTTGTCATCGGATTTAGTGAGCCGTCATCATAAATGCGTTCACCAAATCTATAGTTAATAGTGTCTCCTTTTTTACCAGTCATTTTCATTTTAAATGTTCCTGTAAAATTCACACCCATATCTACTATGTAAGTATCCTTCTCTGGAGACGTGATAGCAGTAGGTGTTAGTGTTTTTGTGATTTGAACTGGTGGAAAGAATGCTTTTTGTAAATCGCCTCCAGGTCCGTTTCCGATAACGGCAGCAGACCATTGGGTGTCGTTAAAACCATTGGTGTTCCATCCTTTTATTTCTTTTGTGGCATCGTAGGCTACTCCAATGTAAACGCTGTTTTTCTGAATAGGACCATAGCTGTACTTCCATGAATCGTCTGTAATTACTTCTTCAGTTTCACCATTGGTGTACTCAATTATTAATTTAGCAATCACGGTTGGTTTTCCAACAGAAAGATCTGTTCTTAAATTTCTTCGTCCCCATTTTCTTAGAGGAAGCGGATTATAAAAACCATTTCCTAAAGTAACACCTAAGCAGTTTTCGTTTTTGTTTATCTGAGATGTAATATCGTATTCAGACACAAAAATACGTTTACTAAAATCTGTCCAAGCAGGATCTAATATGTTTTTCCCAATGCGTTCTCCGTTTATTGTAGCTTCGTAATACCCAGCGGCGGTAATGTATAATGTCGCTTTTTTTATGTTGTCTTTAGAATTGAATTCTTTTCTAAAGATAGGAGCAGGGTGAGTGAGATAAAACAAAGAATCTTTTTCTGGTAACGGTTTAGCATCTGTAATCCATGATGCATTGTCTAAATTGAATCCTGTAATTGACTCTTCCGGTGAATTCTTCGCTGTTTTTTCGGATGATAAATTCTGACAACTGAAGACCGTGAATGTTAATCCACACAGCATTAAAACCCAAATTAATCTTGGTGATAGTTTCATATGTTTTTAAGCTATTTTATTATTTAAGTTTTAGGTTGTACCCATTTGTTGTGAAAAGCGGAATATCTTCTATAGATACTTTATATGTAATGGTTTGTCCTCCTTTGTATGTTTTTCCGCTGTGTACATCTTTCCATTTAGAACCTTCAGGTAAATAAATGGTTCTGGATTTTGCTTTAGCTTCTAAAACTGGAGCAACTAAAATATCTGGGCCAAACATATATTGATCGTCTATAGTGTAAGTGGCATCGTCATTAGGATAATCGTAAAATAAAGGTCGCATTACAGGAGTTCCTTTTTCTGAAGCGATATCCATATGTTTTTGGATATACGGACGAAGTTGTTCTCTGATGTTTAAGTAACGGGACATGATTTTGTAAGGTTTATCACCAAAACTCCAAACCTCGTTAGGTGAACCTGAATTTGTAATCTGACCTTCTAATTTTATTGTAGGGCTTATTACACCGTGCATTCTCATAACTGGGCTAAAGGCACCAAATTGAAACCAACGAATAAGTAATTCTTTATAGTCTTCTGATGTCGAGCTACCGTAGAATCCTCCAATATCTGTGTTCCACCATGGAATTCCTGCTAATCCAATGTTTAATCCAGCTTTAACTTGTTTTCTAAGTGTAGGGAAGTCGCCACTAATATCTCCAGACCAAAGTAGAGTTCCGAATTTCTGACTTCCAATCCATCCACTCCTAATTAAATTTATAACTTCTTTTTGGCCACCTTCTTGTTGACCTTCGTAAATAGCTTGAGCAAAATTGTATGGATAAATGTTAGAAACCTCTAAGCCGTTTCCTCTATAATATCTAATGTTTTTATATTCTAACGGTTCAATTTCTGGCTCTGCTTCATCCATCCAAAACATGCGAATACCCATGTCGAAATAGTTTTCTTTTAACTTAGACCACATGGCTTTCCTTGCCTTTGGATATGTAACATCAACAAAGGTTAAATCGTCATTAGCTTTTAGGAATAAATTATTTCCTAATTCTGGACGAATGGTGAAATTGTGCTCTGTGAAATATTTGTAGTTCTCACTTTTTTCAGCCAAAGTTGGCCAAACAGATACCATAAGTTCTATGTCTAGACTTCTTAATTCTTCTACCATAGCCTTAGGATCTGGCCATAATTCTGAATTAAACTTCCAGTCTCCTGTGACAGGCCAGTGGTAAAAATCGGCTACAATTACAGAAATAGGTAAATTTCTTTTTTTGTATTCTCTGGCAACATTTAATAATTCTTCTTGAGAGTGGTATCTCAATTTAGATTGCCAAAATCCGGTTCCGTATTCTGGCATTTTTGGTGATTTACCGGTTAAATCTGCATAGTGTTCTACTAAAGCGGCAGGAGAATCTCCTGGGAAAATAACATAATCTATTTGTTTTGCGTACTCGGCATAAAAGCTAGTGTGCGTCATCGATAATTCTGCTCTACCTACTGCAGGGTTATTCCAGATAAATCCGTATCCTTTAGTAGATAGTAAAAATGGAATCGATATTTGAGTGTTTTTTTGAGCAAGTTCTAATACGGTTCCTTTTAAGTCTAGGCGGTCGTTTGTGTATTGTCCCATACCATAAAGGTGCTCGTCGGCATCGGCATCGAAAGTTACTTTTAGTTCGAAGTGATCACTTCCTTTGCTTTCAAATTGTCTTGCAAAGTGTAAGTGGTGTTGGTGAGTGGCTTCCTTTAATAAGATGTCGCCAGCTTTGTTATAATAGGTTACACGCCCGTTTCTAGATTCAATTTCGGCACGAATATCTCCGTTAATAACTGTAGCTTTTTTGGGACTGATTGTTATTTCAAGTTGTGCTTTAGGTTGCGGGAGTAAATTCCAATCTTCATCTGTTATTCTTAGACTCTTAGAACTTCTAAAACGCAATGCATTTTCTCCAAAAGCATCAATCCAAAATAATTGTCCTTCGTTTTCCCAAATTAATCTGTTTTCTTGTTTTGTAAACGGACCTTCTTGTTGTTCTTGAGAATAGCTTTCAAAAGCATACAAGGATGATACCATGAACAAAAGGACTAAAATACCTCTCTTTTTCATAATTATGTTTTATTAATTATTGCTTATCACTTTTGGGTCTCCCCAGTTTCCAAATACTTTTTTTCCAGAGAAATCCAATAAAATAAATTCTAAATCTATGACATCGATATCTATTTCAACGGGTTTATCTCCTCTTTTCATTTTTCCACTATCGAATAATACGCGACCTCCAAATTTTTCTTCAACCATTACTTGAAAACGCCCTATTGAATCTTTAGGAGAAGATCTGTCTATTTGCACCGTCGCTTGAAAACGGTCTGCTCTTCCGTTAAGGCGATACATCATTTCTGCATTACTTTTTACGCCTAATCCTTTTTTGAATTTTTTACGTCCGATTTTAATTTTTTCGCCGTGGAACGTTTTATCTTCTACAGGAGCATTTCCTTTTTTAGCCATATAGTAAATATCGCTTAAGTAGGTGGTGCCCGATTTAGGCACAGTATACTTATCTTCCGAAACCGGTGTTGGTCCTGCGACAAGCGGACTACCAACAGTACCCACTTTAATTAAAAGATGTTCGTGTTTTTCTAGGCTTTTGGCGGTGAAAGATTCGCTAAATTCTCCTAAATCTTTTTCAAGCCATAAATCTCTTACAGGTTGTTTTCCTGCTAATCCGATTTGTTCCCAAAATACTGTGATATCTGATACTTTTTCACCTTTATTAAGCATTAAAACGGCTGTTGTCCCGTCTGATAAAGGTTTGTTGTAGATTTCTATACTATCTTTTTCGTAGACTCTATATCCTTGATGAGTTCTAGGATCTTGGTTTATTGCAAGAACTTCTTTTGCTGTAATAATATCTTTTACCTCATCAGACATTTTTCGTAAATCGTTTCCTGCCATAATAGGAGCTGCTAAAATGCTCCACAAGCTAAAGTGAACTTTGTCTTCGGTAATACTTTTTAGGTTTCCAACTTGTAACATATCTGGATCGTTCCAGCTGTCTGGACCAGCAAATTGCCACAATCCGTTAAAGGCCGGATGAGAAGCACCGTCTCCTCCAGAAGTTTCTGCACAACGGTATACCGATTGAATTCTTGGAAAAATATCTCCAGAAGTACGCCATAGCTGACCGTAATTTTTACCGCCCCAAGCCCAGGCACCACTTCCAAAATCAGAAATACTTAGCACCATTGATCGTCCTGTTTTTAAGATGGCTTTATGGTATACATCAAAATCTTCACTGGATAACCTTCCGTTTTTCTTAGCGAAACAGGCGTCCAGTTTAATATAATCTACACCCCAATCTGCGAACGATTGCATGTCTATCTCTTCGTGTTCAAAACTACCAGGTAAATTCTGACAGGTTAAATCGCCTCGACATTCGTAAATTCCATATTTAAGACCTTTACTGTGGATGTAGTCTCCAACCGCTTTCATGCCGTTAGGAAATTTTATGGAATCGGCTACTAATTGTCCGTTTTCATTGCGTTCGGCTGCCATCCAAGCATCGTCTAATACCAAATATTTATAGCCAGCATCGCGCATACCTGAACTCACCATTATATCTGCAATTTGTTTTATTTTATTTTCATCGATATCTTTTTCAAAAGCATTCCAACTGTTCCATCCTACAGGAGGTGTTGGAGTTAAGAAATCACTATCGTAACGCGCGACATTTCTAATAAGTTGAAGCACATTGTTAGCCGTTTGTTTTGCTTTTAAATCGACCATGGCTTTTCCTAAACTTTCTCCTATAAGCAAGTAAGATTCGGCATTTCTATTCCAGTGGTAAAATTGATTGGCAGGAGAATCTGGTCTTTCTTTATAAAAATCTCTAGTATCTACAACAGATACATTATTCTTAAATTCAGGATACTTTGCCATAGCTAATTGAGCGTTCATTATAGAAAGGGCTCTAGGGTCTTTGTCTTCCCAGCCTTTCATTCCTGTAGTTGCAATTACAACCGGAAGGTTAGGTGTTCCTAAATCTGAACGGACGTCTTTTATTAAATGCGCTAAATTCTTCTCGTAGGCTTTGTTTGCTTCTTTGTTTACGCGGTCGTTCCAGCCCTGATGCCATGCAAATCCTGAAATTTCGTAACCTTCTCCTTTGTAATCCGGAACATAATCGTGAAGATTATCCAATACTTCGTAAATGTCAGATAACATTTTTACGTAATAATATCCAGTGTCTTTTGGTTTTGAAGGTAGTGATACGTACCCACTATCGCTTACAGAACTTGGCGGACGAAAATCTACATTTATACTCTTACCGCCCCAAGTGGTTTTAATTAATAATACCTTGTTACCGTATTCGTCGCCTACAATTCTTCCAAATTCTAATTCTGGACCTATAGTGGTAGCAAAAGCCCCGTATCCAGCACTTAACTTTCCTGATTTTATAGAATCGAATTTATCGGTTGCATATATGTAAACATCGTCTCTTTTTGCCCAGTCGCCATTAGCATCGCGCAGGTGTTTGTATTTTCCTGTTTTGTCGTTATTAACAACCCAGTTAAGATTGCCTTTTTCTCCTTTTTCCATTTCACCATGGCCTTGCATATTAGACTGCCCAGCCAAAATGAAAACCTTAATAGGTTCTTGAGCACTAGCTTTTAGAACAAAGAATAACGTGATTAGGACGAAAAAACTGTTTTTGAAACAGGAATTAATTTGTGTTTTCATAGTGAAGATCTGTAAAAGTGCTGTATTATTTATTGGTATAGAAATAACGGATTCTACATGCGTTTCCTACTCTTTTGGTAGGGTCTATGTTTTCGGCTATTTTAATTTGTAATTTATGCTTTGTGTTTTCTAAGCCACTAGCTAGCGTGAAAAACCAAGGTAAATGCAGACTTCTGCTCCAGTTGGTTAGTAGGTCTAAGGTTTGCCAATCTCCACCATCTATGCGGTATTCTATAGTTCCAGAATCTGGACCGGCTACAACGGCAATTCCAACAGCATTTCCTGTAAAAGTTAGGGTGGCTTTTCCTTTATTTATGTCTTCTGCAATGAGTAGAGGCACGTTTACATAGTTGGGTCTTGTGGCTTTTCCGTCTTCTGGTTCCCAGTTTTCATTAATTCTCCAGTCTCCACTTAGTTTTGCTGTATGTATATCGATTAGTTCTCCTTTGTCGTAATTAAACGGATCTAAAGGTTCTGGTAACGGGTAGCTACCAATTTTATCGTCTGCTGCAATGGGTCTGGCATAGGCTGTTTCTAATAGACTTAACATAGAGTGTGCGTAAATACCTTGTCCGAAAGGAGAAGGGTGTAGATTTTTAAAATCTTTAGCCCAGCTAAATTCTCCGGCATCTATGCGGTCTGTAACCTCTTTAGCAAGGTTTATGGTGGCAACATTGTAATGCGCAGCAACTTTTTCGTGATTTTGAATCACATTTGGAATTATGCCGTTGCGGTACGATTTCATTTTTCCTGGATCTACAAAGTGCATGATAACAATATCTGTAGCAGGATTTAGGTAGCGGGCATGGCGTACAATACCTTCCATAGCTCGTATTTGTTCTTCGTTTGTTCTGCCATTAGTGGCATCATTAACTGCGGCTTCTTCAAAAAGCAAATCTACTGGTCCGTTTTTAAAAATGTCGTTTTCCATTCTAAATGCCGCAGGGGTACTTCCTGTGGATGGAACGCCGGCAGCTATAAAATCGAATTTAGTTTCAGGAAATTTATGCTTCAAGTAGTTGGTAATGCTATCTCTCCAACCTCCATTAAAAGTAATAGAGCCTCCTAAAAAGGCGACTCTACCTGTTTTTTCGCGTTCAAATTTTATTTTACTGTTTTGTAATCCAGCGCGTAATTTATGGTAATCTGCCGAATTTAAAGACGTTGTCTGTTTTTCGGTGTTGTACATTATAAAGTCGGCACCTATTTGCGGTGTTTCAATAGGGAAGTGGTGCCCGTGTAACGTTTGTTTACCTTCGGTACATGTAATTACGGTAGCGTTTCCTCCCAACTCTAAATATTTATTTATAAACGGGAAGGTGTTTTCTTTTGGAGGCACTACAGAATCTGTTAAACTAATCATGTGCATAACAGGAACTTTTGCTTTGGCTAAAGCCTCAAGGTTATCCATGGGTGAGTTCGCATACTTCTTTGCTTCTGCATCCGATTTAAAACCGTATTCTTCTTTTAGAATGTTCCAATTTTTTTCAGACCCTATACCTGTCCCAAATCCACCTGGCCAACTTTTAAAATCGATAACTGGAGCTTCTGTGTAAATACAGCTTACAAGTTCTGGGTTCTTTTTAGCCCAATTGTATACAAATAGTCCGCCACGGCTAACACCTTCTAAAGCTACTTTTTTGCTAAAGTCGTGAGAGCGGATTAAGTATTTGTAAAAACTATCCCAAGCTTTAACGGCTTTTGGACTACCGAATTGGTTATCGGTGTTTATGTAGGCAATATGGTAACCTTCTGCTAATAAAATCTGATCCATTTCTGTATGCCACCAAGGGAAACGTGCTCGCCATACCCAAGGTTTTCCTGCTAATGCCTTTTTAGGTTCGATTACAAAAGCTTCCTTGTTATTATACTCAAACGTGTATTTTGTAAAGCCTTTCCAGTCTTCTTTTTTACCAGGGAAATTTTGGTCTACTAAAACAGCTTCTTTTCCTGTTAGTGCTGTGTACACTAATTTTGCTAATTCGCCCGCTCCTTCACCATTTGGATGAATAGCGTCCGGGAATAAGTCTCCTTTTCCTAGCATAGGTGTATATAAGTCAATGATTTCTAAATTTTGACTTTTTGCTATGGCTTCAATCCTAGGATTTACTTCTTGTTCTACTATATCTGCACTAATTTTTCGTCCTCTTTTATAAACAGGAGCTGCTTTGCATAGGTAGATGGTTGGTTTAGATTTTAAACTTTGAAAAGATTTTATAAGATTAACGTAATCACTATTAAATTCATCTTTGTATACCCAATTAAAAGCCTTACTGTCGTTAGTACCCAACTTAATTAAAATGATGTTTGGATTGTATTCTAAAGCTTTTTTATAAGCGCCAGTTTCAATATATGGTGCGTTTCCTTTAGATAATAAGGTGCGCCCGCTAATTCCGAAGTTTTTAACTTCATAGTCGTCACCTAGCATACGTTGCAGTTGGGCTGGATAGGCATTTTTAATTCGGTCTTTAATGCCGTATCCAAATGTAATGCTGTTACCAATGCAGGCTACTCGAATTTTTTCAGCTTCTTGGGCGTGTGCAAGGGAGATAAATAATGCAAAGAGTAATAGAAATGTATTTTTTATAAGTTTCATTAGGGGTGTACTTTATATTGATACGTGTATTATAATTAATTTTTAGGCGCTTTTTTTACGAATTCTTTAGGGAATTTGGCATCAACTTCATCCCACCAATCATATAATTTTTTATATAAATGGTTGGTCATTTCTGGTAATTCTGAAGCTAAATTATGACGCTCTCCAATATCATTTTTAATATTGTATAATTCGAATGTATTATCGTTTAGAAACACGATTAATTTATAATCACCATCTCTAATCGCACTACTTGGTCCGCCTTTTTGGTTAGAGATGTGTGGATAGTGAAAATAGAGTACGTCGTGTACTTTCTTAGATTCGTTTTTTAATAAAGGCACTAAGCTTTTTCCGTCTATATGTAAATCTGGACGTAACGGCTGTCCTGTTATTTCTAAGATTGTAGGGTAAAAGTCCATACCCGAAATAAGTGCATCTGAAACCGTTCCTGCTTTTGCAACTCCTGGCCATTTTATAATAGCAGGTTCTCTAATACCGCCTTCGTATAACCAGCCTTTTCCTGCTCGTAATGGTGCATTAGATGTTGGTGTACCTTCCGAAGTTGATAATCCACCATTGTCCGAGAAGAATACAACCACTGTATTATCGGCTAAGTTTTTTTCTTTTAATTTATTTAAAACTTTACCAACAGCCATGTCCATTGAATTAACCATAGCAGCATACGTTGGGTGATCTTGTTGTGTTCTATATTGAAAAGGCTTCTTTGCTTCGGTTTCTTCTGCAAACCGATCGGCATCTGTTAGTGCTAAAGCATCTTTCTTTTTGTTGAATTTTTCTACTCGATCTTCAGGCGCCGAAAAAGGTGCGTGAACAGAGTAAAAAGAGAAGTATAATAAGAATGGATCTGTGTTGTTTTTGTCTATAAAGTCTACGGCTTCATTAGCTAAACGATCTGTCATATACTCGCCTTCAGGACCATTGTCTAAATTAGGAATGTCCCAAGGTGAAAAGTATTTATTTTTAATATAAAGTCCGCCTCTGTGATGACCAGCAATATTTATATCGAAACCTTGATTGTTTGGCCAATATTTTTCTCCGCCTTCTGTATTACTTAGGTGCCATTTTCCTAAGAAAATAGTGTTGTATCCAGCATCTTGAAGTAATTCTGGAAATACAACTTCTTCAAGCGGTAAGTTTCTTACGTAGTCTGGGTTTCCTGGACCTCCAATCCATTGTGTAAGATTAATTCTTGCAGGATTTTTTCCTGTTAAGATTGCGGCTCTAGCAGGCGAACAAATAGGAGAAGGGACATAGGCTTGTGTAAAGCGTACACCATCTTTTGCTAATTGATCAATATTAGGTGTTTCATAAAATTTACTACCGTTTGCAGCAATATCCATCCAACCTAAATCGTCGACAAGAAAAAATACAACATTAGGTTTTTTTGAACTCTGCGCACTTGCGACTATATAAAATGAAGTTACTATTATAAATAGCAATGCTTTTTTAGAAAGTAGATGTCTTTGCATATTAAAAAGTTTCGATAAAGAGGTGTTATAAGTTTAGGACGGTTATAATTACTTGTTACCCTATGTGTTGTGAGAAAAGTATCGTAATTGGCTAAATGTGTTTAATGTTTAAAATTTTTGTCTAAGAGTTTAGATAGCTCTTTTACGGTATTCGAATGATCCTGAATATTAGCTATATTCTGATTTTCTTGAGGGTCTGAATCATGATCAAAAAGTTCACTAGCGATATAATCGCCTCTCTTTTTTAAATCCTTGTCCCAATCATACCATTCTATATATCTGTATTTATCTGTTCTTACCGAATATCCCATACGTTCTTTTTTTCTCGTTTCCGCAGTTCCGAATCTTCCTAGTAAATATTGGCTGTACGCAGCTTCTTTCCATGTAGCATCTGGATTTTCTAATAAAGGAACAAAACTTTTACCTTGTAAATGCTCGGGTATTGGTAAGCCTGCCATTTCGCAAAGTGAAGGATAAATATCTACCAGTTCGGTTAATGCGTCTGTTGTACTTCCTTTTGCTTTTATTTTAGCGCCACTCATTATCATAGGCACATGGGCATCAATATCGTAATTAGACATTTTACTCCAACTGTTGTGTTCTCCTAGCTTATATCCATGATCTCCCCAAAGCACAATAATTGTATTGTCCATTAAGTTTAAACGTTTAAGCTCGTCAATTAATCGACCTATCTGAGCGTCTGTATAAGATACACTAGCATAATACCCGTGCTTGATTGCTCTTTGTTTGTCTTCGCTCCAAGGTGTTTCAGAAGAAAGTGGTAAGTCGTGGCTGTCGTCGTAATTTCTTAATTCCTGATCACCGTGTACTGTAAAGTCAGGACTGTCTTTTGGTGGGAATTGATTTGTTGCTAAGGGTATAGCATCTCTATCGTATAAATCCCAATATTTTTTAGGAGCATTAAAAGGTAAGTGCGGTTTATAGTAACCCACTGATAGAAAAAAGGGTTCTTTGGTTGATGCTAATTTCTGTAATCTTTTTATAGCGTAAGTGGTTTGGGCACCGTCATAATATGCATCATCTTCTACATCTGGACCTTCTGTGGCGTTAGCCTTTAAATACCATTCTCCTAAAGGGTCTATTCTGTTTTTACCTTCTGCTATTATCTTTTGCTTTTTAGCCTCTAATAACTCTAAGTTTATTTCGTCGGCGTAAACAGCATCTGGATCGTAAGGAAAACCTTCTAGATGAGGTCGTTCTGTCCAAGATAAGTGGTCAGGGATATCGTTGTGAAACGTTTTTCCTATACCTATAGTTGTATAACCGTTTTGTTTAAAATATTGGGGAAGAGTAACCACGTCGGGCATGTTGTTTCTTAATTTGGTTGCCAAATCCCAAACTTGAATCGCATCTGGCCGTAATCCTGTAAGTAAACTCGCGCGTGAAGGATTACATACGGCTTGCTGACAATACGCTCTATTAAATACAACGCCATCTTTTGCAAGCGCATCTATGTTTGGTGTTTTTATAGATGTATTACCGTACGCCCCTAGCTCTGGACGTAAATCATCTACAGGTATAAAGAGTATGTTTGGTTGTTGGGTGTCTGGTTTTGAGGAGGTAAGCTCTTTCTTTTCATCGGCACAGGATAACGTGCAAAAAATAGAAAAGCTAAAAATCATTGAAAGGTAGGCTACGCGTTTTAACATGAATATAGTTTAGGAGTTATGGCATACTTTTAAATATAATATTTAAAAGTATGCCATTTATTTTTAATTTACAATTAAATTACATTTATAATTTAATATAATTTATTTTTTTAATATGTCAAACAATTGATTATCAGTATATTGAAATAATGTTTAGCAATTTATTGTGTTATTATTTCATTATATTAATGTAGTTTTAATATCTTTAGAGCGTTAAGATTGTATTAAGAATTCTAAAATCTTACTTAAAACGCAGATTTGTTTCAAGGTTTTTAAAATTAGCTAATTATATGGTGGTGAAAAATTGTATTGTATATATGTTGTTAGGAGTGCTACTAACAAGTTGTGGTTCTGAAAAAAAAGAAGTCAGTTTAAAGGATACAACTAAACCTAACGTGATACTTATATATGCCGACGATTTAGGTCGTGGGTTGCTTTCTGTAGAAGGACAGAAAATAATAAAAACACCTAACATAGATAAATTAGCTCATGAAGGTATGCGTTATGAAAATGCTTACGGGGTTATGTTTTGTGCACCAGCTAGAGCAAGTCTTATAACGGGATATCACGATGTGCATGGGGACCGTTGGAAAATTACCAGTGGTGGTATTTATAAAAACATTTCTTACGGTAAAATAACTCAAGAAGACATTGAAACGCGATTAAATGAAAAAACGGGGCCAATCGGAGACGATGAAGTGTTCCTTCCTCAGGTTTTTAAAGAGTCTGGATATGTAACAGGCGAGGTAGGGAAATTGGAATGGGGTTTTTCTGTTTCAGATCGCGATATGAAACGCCATGGTTGGGATTATTATTATGGTTTTTTAGATCATGTAAGATGTCATGGTTTTTATCCGCCTTTTCTTTTCGAAAATGGAAACTTAGTTAATATTGAAGGTAATACAAGAGCCGATTGTGGAAAAACAACAGAGCGAGAAACCGAGAAAGCTTTCGAAGCAAGATGGGATATGGAAGGGAAAGCGCAGTATTCTCAAAATATATTCTTAGAAAAAATACTTGGATTTATAAGAGAGAATAAAGATAAACCATTCTTTCTTTATCATCCAACACAGTTGCCTCATGGTCCTGTGTCTATTCCTGAAGTGGCCGAAGAGTATAAAAACGACGAGAGGTTAACTCAAATAGAAAAAGAGTATGCGTCTATGGTTAAAATGCTCGATGATCATGTAGGTATTATTATGGATGAATTGAAAACCTTAGGGATAGATGATAATACTATAGTGATATTTACAGGAGATAATGGCCACGAAATATATTATACTAAAGAAGGACGCATTGTTAAGCCGACCAGAAACATGAAAACGGGAGAGGCTTTCGATGAAATAAATACAAAATATTACAGTGATATCGCAGGAGACGTCTTTAATGGTAACGATGGTATGGCGGGGTTAAAGCGTACCAATTGGGAAGGTGGCGTAAGAGTTCCTTTAATTGTGCGTTGGCCAGGAAAAATTAAGGCTGGTGTAACATCTAATCAGCTTGTTGCGAATTACGATTTAATGGCAACGTTTGCAGATTTAACAGGGTATACAATACCAGAAGATAAAGATGGAATTTCGTATTTGCCTAACTTACTAGGAGAGGAAGGACAGGTACATGATTATGTTGTGTATTCTTCGTTTTTCGGACCTTCTATTGTTACTAAAGAGGGGTGGAAATTAAGATACTTTGCTAAAGACAATATTTTTCAGCTGTATAATTTACGAGATGATTACAAGGAAGAACACAATATAATCGATGCAAATAAAGAAAAGGCAGAGCAATTAAAACAAATTTTAATTGAGGAATGTAATGGGGATTTGGACAATGGTTGGTTTAAAGTGAGACAAGATATAATTTAATTAATAGCTATTAAAAACTCCCATATGATGAATAATAGGTTTAATTCGGATGCGTTTTTACTAGCCGAACTTCAGAACGGAAGCGAGCAGGCCTTCAACTTTATCTTTCGTAAATATTATGAAGGCCTATGTTTTAAAGCTAATGGCTATGTAAACGATATTGACAAGGCACAAAGCCTTGTTCAGGATTGTTTTATAAAGCTTTGGGAAAAAAGAGACAACACAGAAAAAATAAATAATTTGTCGGCTTACTTGTCTTTTATGGTACGCAATCGTTGTATTGACTATATAAGAAAGTCTGAGTCTATAAAAAATCTTCATGACAGTATTGCGCCTTGTCAGGATAAAAACGATGTGGAGTGCACTTTTATTTCGGAGGAATTCGAAACCTGGTTAATGTATAAAATTACCTTGCTTCCTAAAAAAAGCAGAATCGCATTTGAGTACAGTAGGTTTGAAGATTTAACCTATAATGAAATCGCTTTAAAAATGAATATTTCTAATAAAGCTGTAGAAGCCCTTATCTCCCGATCACTTCGAATTCTTCGAAAAGATCTACAGTTATACCTTCCATTTCTTATTTATTTTTTGTTAAAATAAAAAATATTTCACTTTTTTTTAAGAAAAGTATAGGGTGTATTCATGCCATATACGTCTTTAGGATAGAAAGTGTTTAAAATGCTTATGCCTAGTGGAAAATCAAATTGAAACCTTAATAGTTAATTCTTTTACAAAACCTTTATCTGAAAAAGATCAAGCTGTTTTGGATTCTTGGATCGAAGCATCTGTGGATAATAAAAACAAATTTGAAGCTTATAAAGAACTTTGGGAAAAATCTAGTGCACTAGCTTCCGCTCCAGATATTGATGTTGAAGCAGCGCTAATCAAGACTAAGAAACGTATAAACGATTTTCGTTTTAAAAGATTAAAACGAATGGTTTTACCTGTGGCGGCGATGCTTATTGTACTATTAGGTTTTACATTTTTTATGAAGCGTTCTTTCAATCAGAATTCTGGGATTAATTTGTCAGAAGATATTGTATATCAAGAAGTGAAAGCAGCTTTCGGAACCAAAACAGAATTAGAATTGGCAGACGGTACAGTGGTTTGGCTTAATTCTGGAAGTTCATTACGGTTTCCTATGTCTTTTAATAATCTAGACCAACGTAAAGTGTATTTAGATGGAGAAGGTTATTTCGATGTTACTAAAAATAAGAACAAGCCTTTTATTGTAAATACAGGCGAGGTTAATGTTAAAGTATACGGAACAGCGTTTAACGTGTCGGCTTACAGCGATTACAGTTCAATGTCTGTGGCCTTGGTAGAAGGTAAAGTGAGTTTAGAAGATAATAAATCTAATGAGTTAACAATGCTTGCCCCAAATGATGTCGTGGAATGTGATGTTCGCACCAAATCGTTTAATACATTTTCTAATGTAGAGATGGAAAAATATACCGCCTGGAAAGATGGCTACATGATGTTTTATGGAGACCCAATCTCTGTAATAATTAAAAAAATTGAGAAGTGGTATAATGTAGATATTACAATTGCCGATAAAGAGCTAGAAGCCTATCGCTTTACAGCGACATTTCATGACGAATCTTTAGAGCAAATGCTCGATTTGTTAAGCGTATCCTCTCCTATGAATTATGAAATTATACCTTCAGAAAAACTACAAAATAACACGTTTAGTCCTAAAAAAATAATTTTAACTAAATCTAAGCAATAACCTATAGTAACCCCCCTAATTAAACAGCATGCCAATGAAACAGTAAATTAAAAAAGACAGAAAAAACACATGCTTTTTCTGTATGTATCTGAAAACCAACTTCAGAATGTTTAACTAATAGTAACTAAAACCAATTCAAAATTATGAAAAAAACTTTAACATGGTGGAAAACGATTAACGGTTTTTTGCCTTCAAAAATGTTTTTAATTGTCAGAATGATGATTATGGTTCTGTTTTTGTCATCCTTTGGTGTAAATCCAAACGATTCTTATTCTCAGAACACGAAACTCTCCCTAACTTTTAATAGTGCTTCCGTAAAAGATGTATTATTAGAAATTGAAAATAACAGTGAATTTTTCTTCTTATATAACAATAACTTAGTAGATGTAGAACGCAAGATTAATTTAGATGTTAAGAATAAAAAAATCAAAGATATCCTGGATTTGATTTTTAAAGGAACAGGTGTCACTTATACGTTAAAAGATAAACAAATTGTTCTTTTACCTAAGCAACAAGCTGTCAAAACAACAATGGCTGTTCAGAAACAACTTACGGGAAAAATTACAGATGAGTTTGATATGCCTTTACCTGGTGTTTCTATTGCTGTAAAAGGAACTACCAGAGGAGCAATGTCAGATTTCGATGGAAATTTTGCTATCGATGCCGTATCTGGAGATGTTCTAGTACTGTCTTATATTGGGATGGTAACTCAAGAAATTACTGTTGGTAATCAAACCGTTATAAATGTGGTTATGGCTAGTGACGAAATCGGTTTAGATGAAGTCTTAGTAATTGGTTATGGTACAGCCAAAAAGCGTGATTTAACTGGCGCTGTAGCTAGTCCAAATATAGCACGTGTAGAAGAAATGCCTAATGTATCTATATCGCAAGCTTTACAAGGAACAGTAGCAGGTTTAAATGTTGGTGCTGTGGATGCTGCTGGAGAAGATCCTACAATATCTATTAGAGGTCAGAATTCGTTATCTGGTACTGCAGCTGCAAATGAGCCACTAATAGTTGTAGACGGAATTATTTATAGAGGTAATTTAGTAGATTTAAATACTGCAGATATCGCTTCTATCGATGTTTTAAAAGACGCCAGTTCTGCAGCAATTTATGGATCTCAAGCTTCTAATGGTGTTATTTTAGTTACCACTAAAAAAGGTAAAGTAATTGGAAAGCCTGTAGTGAACTATTCTGCAAGTTATACCATTCAGACACCTAATGAGAATGCTCTTGAGCCTATGGAGTCGGATGAGTTAAAATTGTTTTTAGCAGATGCTTATCCTAACCAAGATCCGCGTACTTTACTTAATACCCAAGAGATGCGCGACGGTTACGATAACAATTTTAATAACGGATTGTGGGACGAAATAACAGGAGATGGTTATATTAACACACACAATATAAGTGTTAGAGGGCGTTCGGAGAACTTTAGCTATTTTTTCTCAGGTGGACTTACAGATGTAAAAGGTTTTGTTGTAAACGACGATTATAAGAAAGTAAATTACCGTATAAATTTAGATGCTAATATTACAGACTGGTTAAAAGTAGGTACAGAATCTTTTGTTACAACAAGTGATTATTCTGGGACAGCTCCAAGATCAGATACTGCAATGTTAGTTATGCCTTGGACACCTTTATACGAGGAAGATGGAACACCAAGACAAACACTTCAGAATACTTGGGTTAATCCACTTTTAGATTTACAAACGTTAGATAACGATAAAAGACTTAACTTATTTGCTAACATACATGCAGATATAAAATTACCTGTCGATGGCTTAAATTATCGTGTAAACTTCTCTCAGAACTACAGAACAACAAATCATGATAATTTTGATCCAACAGGAGCTAATTTTACTGGATTTGGATATAAAAATTCGTCAATTAATTACAACTGGTCTGTAGATAATATTTTAAGCTACGATAAAACGTTTAATGGTGTACATAACGTAAGTGCAACGTTTGTATATGGAGTCGAAGAGATTTCAACATCGTTTACAAATGCAAATGCACAGAATTTTTCAGATATGACTTTAGGGTTTAATTCGTTAGAAAACGGAGATCCAACTCAAAACATTATTAATACTGGAAAAGAAAAAGAACAAAGTTTATATAACATGGGGCGTTTGTCTTATGGTTACGATGGAAAATATTTAATTACAGGAACAGTAAGACGTGATGGTTTTTCTGGATTTGGATCTAATGAAAAATTCGGAGTTTTCCCATCTGTAGCACTTGGATGGGTTGCTAGTGAAGAAGGCTTTATGAAAGGGACTTCTAACTGGTTAAACTTCTTGAAATTTAGAGGATCTTATGGTGTTACTGGAAAAAGAGGTATTGGTAGATACGATACCCAAGCCGTTGTCGCTACAAGTGTAGGTGGTAACGATGGTTACGTTTTTGGTGACGGAGCAACTCCAACGCAAGTACAATACATTAACTCTTTAGCAAATAACGACCTAGGTTGGGAAACAACAACAGGTATAAACCTTGGTTTAGATTTCTCTTTATTTGACTCGAGATTAAGTGGTAATGTTGAATATTATGACAACTCTACCGAAGATATTTTATACTCAATTCAACTGCCTTATGCAACAGGATTTTCTAGTATAAGCACAAATATTGGTGAAGTTGCAAACCATGGTATAGAATTTTCATTAACCGGTGTTATTGTTAAAAATGACAACTTTAGATGGGAAACGTCTGTGAATTATTCACGAAACAGAAATGAAATAGTTTCTATTCTAGGCGCAGATGAAGACGGAGATGGTATAGAAGATGACTTAGTTGCAAATAGACTATTTATTGGAGAGCCAACTGGTGTTATTTTCGATTACGAAATTATTGGTATGTGGCAACAAGCCGATGCCGATGCAGGTAACATCCCTAACGGATTTTTTCCTGGAACATATCAGATTGCCGATTTAGATAATAGTGGAAACTATTCAGCAACTTTCGATAAGAAAATTTTAGGGTACACAGATCCTGGATACCGTTTTAGTATAGCCAACACCTTTAAGTATAAGCAACTAAGTTTATATGTGTTTGTAAATAGTATTCAAGGAGGTAAAGAGCACTATTACGGTACAGATGCTCTTATTTTTGGAGCGACAAATACGCAGGCAGAACGATACAGTAGTCAAAACGTTTTTGCTGGAGGTTGGGACTATTGGACGCCAGATAATCCAGATGCGTATTTTAGAGGTTTAGAAGGTCCTGCATCTTACGAGCCTAACAGATATATTCAGCGTAGTTTTGTACGTATTCAAGATGTTAGTTTATCTTATAACTTTAAGAGTAGTGTTTTAGACAAGATTGGATTTAGTAATCTTAAGTTATTTGTTAGTGGTAAAAACTTAGCAACATTTACCAATTGGAGAGGATGGGATCCTGAGACAGGTCAAGGTTATACTCAAGGTACACCTTTAATGACTAACTACTCTATGGGAATTAATGTTGAATTTTAAAAATAAAGAACATGAAAATTAATAAATATATAATTTTATTATCAGCATTTCTTGTGGTTTTTTCTTCTTGTAATGAAGATAAATGGCTCGAAGAAGAGGTGTACGATTTTTACACGCCTGATAACTCATATTTAACAGAAGCTCAATTTGAACAGTCTGTTGCACTTTTATATAATTTAACAGATTTATATACTGTTTGGGGTGGGGCAACTTCGCATTTTATATTCCAATATACCACAGATATTGCTTACGATGCACTTGGTCCAACCCACGAACTTAATTCTTACGAAGACAGATTAATACCAGAATATGTAAGAGTTAGGACGCCTTGGCAAAGGTCTTACGAGATTATTGCGCAAGCAAACACAATCTTAGGAAGAATTGATAATCCAGAAGCAGAGTTTTCTTCAGAAGACAGCAGAACTAAATTAAAAGCCGAGGCTTTATTCTTTAGAGGTTTTACGTATAAATACCTTGGTATTCTTTATGGTGGTGTTCCAATTTCTTTAGAAGAGATTACAGAACCTAAAAGAGATTTTGTAAGAGCAACTCAAGAAGAAGTTTTCGCACAATGTATTGAAGATTTAACGTTTGCTGCAGAGAATTTACCTGATGTTTCAGAGTTAGGTGGAGAAGCACGAATTACTAAATCTGTAGCAAAGCACCTGTTAGCAGAGCTATATATTATAAATAAAGATTTTAGTAAAGCAATCGAATTAACTACAGAGGTTATCGATAATCCTGGTTATGCATTAATGACAGAGCGTTTTGGTTCTAGAATGGATGAGCCTGGAGATGTTTACTGGGATTTATTTAGAAGAGGAAACCAAAACAGAAGCTCAGGAAACACAGAATCTTTGTGGGTAGCACAATACGAGTATAATGTTACAGGTGGTGGTCGTGGTAGTATTATCACACAATATTTAGGCCCTGGATACTATAACTTAGTAGATGAAGATGATAACAACTTATTTATTGGCCCAACAACTCAAAATGGTGGTCGTGGTATTGGCTGGTTTACGGCTTCAGATTTTATGATTGATGATATTTGGGAAAGTGTTCCTGGAGATATGAGAAACTCAGAATATAACATTATTCGTGATCTAGTTGTAGATAACCCAAATTCTAAATTCTACGGACAAAAAATGATTGAAAGTGGTGCTATTAAAGATGTAGGCGATATTTATAGAAGACAATGGTCTGCGATATTTTCTAAAACTACAGTAGCTAATAACTTTCCGGAAGAATTGTTTGTAGACGAAGCTACTGGGGAAGTAACAAGAAATGCATCTTCAACATTTAGAGATCATTACCAAATGCGTTTGGCAGAAACGTACTTATTAAGAGCAGAAGCGTATTTAGGTAATTCGCAAACCGGACTTGCTGCAGAAGATATTAATGTGTTAAGAAATAGAGCAAATGCTCCTTTAGTAAACGCTGGAGATATCGATATCGATTTTATATTAGACGAGCGTGCAAGAGAATTGCATTTTGAAGAGTATAGATTGTTAACACTTAAGCGTCTAAATAAAGTAGTAGATAGAGTTACGGCTTACAACCCGTATTATAATGGTAAATATGATACTGGTTTTGTTGTACATGATTATCATACATTATGGCCTATCCCTCAACAAGAAATTGAAAGGAATACAGAAGCCGTTTTAGAACAAAATCCTGGATACAATTAAAAATGAAATTCAGTTAAATATAACTTTTAAAAATTTGAGTAGGGAGTATTTATCCCTGCTCAAATTTTCCATTTTACATGTTTTGCTAAATAACAGCATGATTTTCTTTAGTAAACCATGCTAAAATCAGTTACCTCATATTAATTAACGTGCAACTATTTATTAACTAAGATTAAAATAACAAATGAAAAAATTATTACTAATAGTATTACTACTCGTAAATGCATTCGCTGTCGTAAGTTGTGCAGAAGGTAATGCTTCAGAAGACGTCCCTAGAGAAAAAATAAATTTCGATGAAGATTGGAAATTCTCTAAAGGCGATTTTCCCACAGCAAGTAAAAGTGAATTTGACGATGCCTCATGGGAACAACTAGACGTGCCACATGATTGGAGTATTAAAGGTCCGTTTTTAAAAACAAATCCAGCAGGTAATGTTGGAGCATATGCACCTGGTGGAATCGGTTGGTACAGAAAATCGTTTACTTTAGATAAATCAGATGCCAATTCAAAAATAGATATTGAGTTTGGTGGGGTTTATATGAATAGTGAAGTTTGGATCAATGGAAACTATTTAGGAAAACGTCCTTTTGGATATATTAGTTTTAATTACGATTTAACACCTTTCTTAAATTTTGAAGGTGAAAATATTATTTCTGTTCGTGTAGATAATTCAAAAGAACCTAGCGCACGTTGGTTTACTGGTTCGGGGATATACAGACATGTTTGGTTAGTAAAAACCCAGAAATTACACATCGATAGATATGGGGTGTATGTTACAACCAAATCTATTAAAAACAACCAGGCTGTTATCGAATTAAAAACAGCAATTAAAAATGAAGAGGCAGATTCTAAAGATTATCGTTTAGTAAACGAAATTTATACTTCAGACAATGTGCTATTATCTTCAGAAGAAACAACTGCTACATTAGCGAGTAGTAAAGAAGAAAATATTGTTCAGAACATTACAGTTGGTAATCCTGAATTGTGGTCGCCAGAATCACCTTACTTATACAAAGTAAAAACAAAAATAATGGTTGGTAATACACTTGTAGATCAAGTAGAAACCAATATGGGAATTCGCGATTTTAGCTTTTCGGCAGATAACGGATTTACCTTAAACGGAAAAAATATAAAACTAAAAGGAGTTAATAATCATAGTGATTTGGGTGCTTTAGGTGCTGCTATTAACGATCGTGTTTTAGAACGCCGTTTAGAAATTTTAAAAGCAATGGGATGTAATGCCATCCGTACGGCACACAACCCACCAAGTGCTACGTTATTAGATTTATGCGATAAAATGGGCTTTATGGTTATGGACGAAGCATTCGATGAGTGGATAGAATCTTGGCCTTTTGGAAATAAAGTAAAAGAAGGAAAAGCAAAATATGGGTACCACTTGTATTTTGACGAATGGGCAGAGAAAGATCTTACCGAGTTAATTAAAAGAGATAGAAATCACCCTTCAATTATTCTTTGGAGTGTGGGTAACGAAATTCCAGATGCTTGTTTCGAAGAAGGTACCGTAAGATTAAAAAGATTAATGAGTGTAGTTAGAGAACACGATAATACAAGACCAATTACTTGTGGAATTACACACATGCACTTAGCAAACGAAAGTGGTTTTGCTAGTGCTTTAGATGTTACCGGTTACAACGGTGGTGGAGGTTCTGTTTTCATGTACGAAAAAGATCATGAGACTTACCCGGAACGTAAATTTGTGGCTACAGAAGTGCCTCATACCTTCCAAACACGTGGCGAATATCAGTCTCAATCATGGTACAGAGGTGCTAATCCTTTAGGAGGAATCATGAAAGTGCCAAACTTGTCTGAAGAAGAAGTTTTTGGTGATATTAGTAAATATTACAGCTCGTCTTACGATAATTCTATCGTACGTATTTCTGCTAGAGATTCATGGAAAATGACTAGAGACTTCTCTTTCATGTCAGGTGAATTTAGATGGACAGGATTCGATTACTTAGGAGAATCAATGTTCGGATGGCCTGCAAAACTTTTCAACTTCGGAGTTATAGACATGTGTGGATTCCCTAAAGATGCATACTATTTTTATCAGAGTCAGTGGACCGAAGAGCCTATGGTTCACATTCTACCACACTGGAATTGGAAAGGAAAAGAAGGTGTTAAAATACCTGTAGTAGCATATTCTAATTGTGATAGTGTAGAGCTATTCTTAAATGGCGAATCTTTAGGTGTACAGAGTATGAAAGACACTATGGATGTGGTTTGGCAAGTGCCTTACAAAGCTGGAATATTAGAAGCAAAAGGAATTAATAACGGAAAAGTTGTAGCAGAAAAGAAAATAGAAACGGCAGGAGACGCTAATAAAATTGAATTGTTAGCCGATCGCGATGTTATTGATGCTGGAGGAAAAGATGTGGTACATATCGAAGTTAATATTTTAGATGCAGAAGGTCGTTTTGTGCCAAAAGCCTTAAACAATATTACATTTAAAGTAGAAGGTGAAGCAACAATTTTAGCAGTAGATAACGGAGATCCAAAAAGTGAAGAATCTTTTGTAGGGAATGAAAGATCTGCTTTTAACGGTAAATGTTTAGTGATTTTAAAAACAACTAAGAAAGCAGGAGATATTAAATTAACTGCAAGTTCAGATGGTTTAGTAGGAGCTACAGTACAGGTAAGCTCTAAGTAATTTTTATTTACAACAAAGAAATAGATACAAATGAATAAAAATATAAATAAACTAATCCTTGTTTTTTTAGGGCTACTAGTTTTTGCGCCCCAAGGTGTTCTTGGGCAATCGCAGTCTGAGAAACCGAAAGACGAATTTCAAAATAAATTATGGTATACTTCACCCGCTAAAGAGTGGATGGAAGCACTTCCTGTCGGTAACGGCAGGTTGGGTGCCATGGTTTATGGTGGTGTAGAAGAAGAACAAATACAATTAAACGAGGAGTCGGTTTGGGCAGGCCCTCCAATACCTACAGGGAAACCTGGTGCATATACCTATATTGAAGAGGCAAGAAAACTCATTTTTAATGGGGAATATGCTAAGGCTAATTCATTGGTGCAAGACAATGTTCTAGATAGACGTATTGCTCCAAGAAGTTATCAGACACTGGGAGAACTTAATCTTAAATTTAATATTGAAGGAACTTCTGAAAACTATAGAAGAGAACTTGATATCGATAATGCCATAGCAAAAACAACATTTACGGCTAACGGTGTTAATTATGTAAGAGAGGTGTTTTCTACTCCAATCGATCAAGTTATAGTCGTGCTATTAACGGCCGATAAACCCAATTCTATTTCTTTAGATTTAAGTTTAGATAGGCCAGCAGATTTTGAAGTTGCAAGTTTAGGTAACAATAAAATTAAAATGTGGGGGCAAGCTAGCCATAAAGGAAAACACCTAGGTGTTAAATACGAAACGCAACTAATGGCAGTCCCTAAAGGTGGAAAATTAAAATCTGAAGACGGCGTCATTTCAATTGAAAATGCAACATCTGTAAAATTATTAATTTCAGCGGCCACAGATTATAACCGTCACGATCCTTTTAAACCTTTAACAGAAAATTTAGGGTCTAGAAATTCTAAAGATTTAAAAGCAGCGAACAAAAAATCGTTGAAAAAATTAGTGTCAGATCATATCGCAGAATATCAAAGACTTTTTAATCGTGTATCTATCGAACTTGGTCATTCAGATTTAGATAAATTACCAACAGATGAACGATTAGAAGCCGTTAAAAATGGTGCAGATGATGCTGGATTATTCGAACTTTATTTTCAATATGGTCGTTATTTATTAATATCATCATCTCGAGAAGGCTCTTTGCCTGCAAACTTACAAGGGATTTGGAACAATCATTTAGTAGCGCCATGGAATGGAGATTATCATACCAATATAAACATGCAAATGAATTATTGGCCGGCAGAACTAACTAACCTTTCAGAGTGTCACGAACCATTTTTCAGCTTTATAGAATCTTTGGTGCCATCTGGACAGAAAACAGCAAAAGAAATCTATAATAACGAAGGTTTTGTAGTGCACCATACTACAGATGTTTGGCATTGGACTGTACCAATTGGTAGAGTTGGTTATGGTATGTGGCCTATGGGAGGTGCTTGGGCAACTGGGCATTTTATGGAGCATTACAGATATACGGGCGATAAGCAATTTTTAGAAGAACGTGCGTATCCTATTATTAAAGAATCTTGTAAATTTCTATTAGATTGGTTAACTACAGATCCGAGATCTGGAAAGTTAGTTTCAGGTCCTTCTACTTCTCCAGAAAATAAGTTTTATCCGCCTAATAATACCGATGGGAAACATGTTAATTTAGGAATGGGTAATGCCATGGATCAAGAAATTATTTACGAAAGTTTTACTAACCTTTTAGATGCAGCTAAAGATCTTGGTATAGACGATGAGTTTACCAAAGAAGTTGCGACAGCTTTAGGGAAGTTATCGTTACCTCAAATTGGCTCGGATGGACGTTTAATGGAGTGGTCTGAAGAATTTGATGAGGTAGATGCTGGTCACAGACATTTAAGTCATTTATACGGATTGTACCCAGGAAGTCAGTTTAATACGCAAGACACCCCTTATGTTATCGATGCTATTTACAGAAGTATAAACCATAGGTTGGCGAATGGTGGCGGACATACAGGTTGGAGTAGAGCTTGGATTATTAACTTTTATGCCCGATTAAACGACTCGAATAAAGCTTACGAAAACGTAAAAGCACTGTTGCAAAAATCGACTGCTAAAAATTTATTCGATTATCATCCGCCTTTCCAGATCGATGGAAATTTTGGAGGAACAGCAGGTATAGCAGAAATGTTACTTCATAGTCATGTAAAAGACGATAAAGGCACTGTTATTTTAGAATTACTACCTGCATTACCTAGTGCTTGGAATACTGGAAATATTACTGGCTTAGTCGCTAGAGGTGGTTTCGAAGTAGATTTGGCATGGGAAAATGGTGCGTTAAAAACAACAACTATATCTTCTAAAGCAGGAGGCATGTGTAAAGTAAAACTTGGAGAAACTACTGTAGATTTGGTATTGGCTGCAGGGGAAAAACGTGTGTTTAACTCTACTTTAAATTAATTAAGATGAAACGTTTAAAATTATTTGCGTTTACAATAGTGATGTCTCAATTAATAGTGGGATGTAAAAGTAATGCTGTTGTAGATGAACAAAACGCGACAAGTGCCGTTAATACAATATGGTACGATGCACCTGCCAAAAAATGGACAGATGCATTTCCTATTGGAAATGGGAAGCTTGCAACTATGACTTTTGGAGGAACCGATGTTGCTAAATTTCAGTTAAATGAAGAAAGCTTATGGGCTGGTGAACCGGATAATCCGTTTGCAGAAAATTTCCGTGAAAAGCTAACTACAGTTCAAAATTTAATTTTGGAAGGTAAAAGCATGGAAGCTAATAAGTTTGGTTTAGCAAATTTAACTGCTGGTCCTGCGTCGTTTAGATCTTACGAGCCTTTAGGTAATTTATTACTAGACTTCGATAATAAAAGTGAAGTTTCTAATTATAAAAGAGCATTAGATATGTCTACAGGACTATCTACTGTTACCTACGATATTAATGGTGCTACAATTACTCAAGAAGCTTTTATTTCGTCAATAGATAATGTATTATGTATCCGTATATCCACTACAGGTAAGGAAAACCTTAACTTTAGTATTGCTTTAGAGCGTCCTAAAGATGTAACGGTTTCTGCATTAGCAGATGGTTCTATACATATGGATGGACAAATTGTAGATATCGAAGCTCCAGAAGCACGAGACGAAAATGCTGGCGGTTCTGGTAAAGGTGGTGCCCATATGCGTTTTGCAGCGCGACTAAACACCACGGTTAATGGAGGTTCAATTACTGCAGAAAATGAGAAGCTAAAAGTGAGTAATGCTAAAGAGGTGGTTTTAAAATACACTGCTGCGACAGATTATAATTTAGAGTTACTAAATTTTGACAGAAGTATAGATCCTGTGGCTAAAGCAGAAAAAGTTTTAAATGCAGCTTCTTCTAAAACATGGGACGATATAAAAAACGCCCATACTCAGGAGCATGCTGCCATGTTTAATCGTGTAAGTTTAGAAATGGGCGATCCTGCATTAGACTCTTTATCTCTGGATGTGCGTTTAAAAAATTATAAAAAGGGCACTGTAGATGCTGGCTTAGAAGCACATTTGTTTCAGTTTGGACGCTATTTATTAATGGGGAGTTCTCGTGCTAATTCGGTATTACCTGCAAATCTGCAAGGTAAATGGAGCGAGCGTATGTGGGCACCATGGGAAGCAGATTATCATTTAAATGTAAATCTGCAAATGAATTATTGGGCTGCAGACGTGGCCAATGTTTCAGAAACTATGGATCCATTAATTTCATGGTTTAAAAAAATTGTAGATGTTAGTAAACCGTATGCTAAAGACATGTACGGTTCTAATGGTTGGTTTTCTCATCATGCATCAAATCCATTTGGGCGCGTTACGCCTTCAGCTTCTACGCTATCCTCACAGTTTAATAACGGTGTTTTAGATCCGTTACCAGGAGCGTGGATGGTTATGAGCTTATGGGATCATTATGAGTATACTCAGGACGAGGTGTTCTTAAAAGAAGAATTATATCCCATGTTATCTGGAGCAAGTGAGTTTATCTTAGATGTCTTGGTTAAAGATAAAGATGGAGTCTTACACTTTTTACCATCATCGTCTCCTGAAAATCAATATTTAGATCCTTCAACAAACGAGATGTTAAGAATTACTTCAACCTCAACATATCATTTATCTATAATTAAAGCCGTTTTTGGGGCAACTCAAGAAGCGGGATCTATTATAAATATAAACGACGATATCCAGAAACGTATTGTTGAAGCTCAAAAGGCGTTACCTGATTTTCCAATTTCTGAAAAAAATGGAAGAATGATGGAATGGAGACAGGATTTAAAAGAGAAAGAACCTGGTCACAGACACCTTTCTCATATGCTTGGTTTACACCCATTTTCTATAATTACAGAAGAGACTCCAGAACTTTATGAAGCGGTAAGAACCAGTTTAGCATGGAGAGAAGAGAACGGACAAGGAGGTATGGGCTGGGCCTATGCACACGGATTGTTAATGCACGCGAGATTATTGGAAGGTGAAAAAGCACATAAAAACTTGGTGACCTTATTAAGTAGAGGTCAGAAAAGTAGTTTAATGAATACAATTGGGCCATTCCAAATCGATGGTAATTTAGGTGCAACAGCAGGTGTCTCAGAGATGTTGCTTCAAAGTCATTTAAAAGACGAAAAAGGTAATTTTATTCTTCATGTATTACCTGCAATTCCAGAACAATGGGCTGAAGGAAAGGTTACAGGTTTACAGGCTAGAGGTAATTTTGATATAGATATGGAGTGGAGTAAAGCCAAACTTGTTGTAAATATTAGTTCTGAAAAAGGCGGTACTTGCAAAGTAAGAGCTTTAGGAAATACCATAGATGTGGTGTTACAACCTGGAGAGGAAAAAGAACTAACGTTTTAGATGAGAAAGATTAAAAATACAGGTATTTAATTAAAAGAGACAAGGCTATTGAGGATGAAACTCAAGCTTTGTCTTTTTTTTTTTTATTAATACTAAAAGCCTTTTAGGCTGAATAAAATTGATATATATGAAAAAAACAGTACATATTGGAGTTGCTCTTTTGGTTATAATAAGTTGTTTTTCAATGCAATCTGTTGCACAGAATAGCGAGAAAGCAGACTTGAAAATTTCAAAGAAAGTAGAGCAATTGGTCGGTAAGATGACTTTAGATGAAAAAATAGCAGAGCTTACCCAAGATGCACCTGCTAACGATAGATTAGGAATTCCGTTTATGAAGTTTGGAGAAGGTTTACACGGATTGTGGGTAGACGGAGTAACGGTTTATCCGCAGGCCATAGCTTTAGGGTCTACGTGGGATCCAGAACTTATTAAAAAAATGGCAGAGCAAACAGCATTAGAAGCTCGAGCATTAAACATTACACATATTTATTCTCCTAATTTAGATGTGATTTCGGGAGATGCGCGATATGGTAGGGTAGAAGAATCTTATGGCGAAGATCCGTATTTAGTGTCGCGTATGGGTGTGGCTTTTATTCAAGGGATGCAGGGTATGGGAAGTGAGCGTTACGATAAAAATCATGTCATGTCTACCGCAAAACATTATGTAGGATATCCAGAAAATAGGCGTGGTATTAATGGCGGATTTAGTGATATGTCAGAGCGCAGATTACGCGAGGTGTTTTTGCCACCTTTTGAAGCGGCTGTAAAAGAAGCTCAAATTGGTAGTATTATGCCGGGTCATCAAGATTTTAACGGGGTGCCATGCCATATGAATTCTTGGTTATTAAACGATATTTTACGAGACGAAATAGGTTTCGATGGTTTTGTCGTGTCCGATAATAATGATGTTAGTCGTTTGCAAACCATGCATTTTATTCCAGAAACACGCGTAGAGGCAGCTTTGTTAGCGCTAAAAGCAGGTGTCGATATGGATTTAGCGTTAGGTAAAATTCCAGAGCAATTAAGCTTTCATTCTACCATTTTAAAAGATACACTGACTAAAAATCCAGAGCTTGTAAAATATGTAGATACGGCTGTGTCAAGAATTTTAGCCGCTAAATATAAATTAGGTCTATTCGATTCGGAACCTAAAGCTGTAAAAAAAGATACTATTGTAAGTAAAAAAGAACATCAAGACTATGCTTACGAGCTAGCTAAAAAGGCTATAGTTCTATTAAAAAACGAAAATAATTTACTGCCTCTCGACCTTAAAAACTTGAAGTCTTTAGCCGTGATTGGACCAAATGCTACCGAACAACCACCTGTAGAATATAGTAGTTATGCTTTGTTAGGCGGGTATTCCGGATTGCCTCCTTATTATGTGTCGGTTTTAGACGGTCTTAAATCTAAGACGGAAGGTCGTGTTACAATTAATTATGCCCAAGGATGCGATTTAACAGGAGATTCTAAAGCGGGTTTTGCCGAAGCTATAGATGCAGCTAATAAATCTGATGCTGTTGTGCTTGTGGTTGGTGGTTCTCGTAGAACGGGTGGTGAAGGTGTAGATCGCGCAGATCTTGATTTACTTGGTGTACAGAATGAATTGGTAGAGGCTATCCAGAAAACAGGAAAACCCGTTATAGTGGTTTTAATAAACGGACGTCCGTTATCTATAAATTATATAGCCGAAAATATTCCTTCGGTGTTAGAAACTTGGTATTTAGGAATGCGATCTGGAGATGCTATTGCCGATGCTATTTTTGGAGATGTAAACCCTGGGGGAAAATTAACAGTATCATTTCCGCGTTCTGTTGGTCAGCTTCCAGTCACGTACTTGGAGCGTCCCGACTTTGTTGGTTCGGGAAAAGGTAGATATAAGTACAGCGATAAATCACCGTTGTTCCCCTTTGGATATGGTTTAAGCTATACAACATTTAAGTATTCCGAATTAACGTTAGCAGACAGTACTATAAAATCAGACGGGTCTACTACTGTATCTGTTAAAGTTACAAATACCGGGAGTATAATAGGAGATGAGGTTGTGCAAATGTATGTGCGCGACGATTATGCTTCGGTTGGGCGTTATCTGAAAATGTTGAAGGGTTTTAAGCGTATTAGCCTAAAACCAGGAGAAACAAAAACAGTGTCGTTTAAACTCGGTTTCGATGAATTACATATTTTAAATCAAATTATGAAAAAGGAAGTAGAAGCAGGAACGTTTACGATTTCTGTTGGAGCATCTTCATTGGAAAAAGATTTAAAGACCATATCACTTCGGGTAAGTCAGTAATACATTTCAATAGGCTATTACTTTTATAAGCCTTAAAGCAATAAAAAAAAGAGCGTACAATGGAGTTTATCTTTCCATTAGTACGCTCTTTTTTATGTTTTAGAACTATTATTTTACGTCCTTCACAGCCAAATTAAGTTGATTACCACTTTCGTCTATAGTTTCAAAACTAAGTTGTGCTGTTTTTCCGTTTTCTGGTGGCGTTATTTTAATTAATAAGAATCCTCCTGTTGGATCTTCTTGTATGTAAGGCTGTTTTATTAGGCCTAAAGGGTCTGTAGATCCTACATCGCCTGGTTTTCTTCCTGGTCTTGAGTTTTGTCCGTTTATGGTTCCTGTTCCAAATTCTTCAAAACCCGCCGGGTGAATGGAATGGTATTGCCAGTGACGATCCCCTGTAATAATATAAAAGTTTTTGTCGATATTATTTTTTTTCAACCAATGAAAAAAGGCATCGCGTTCTTGCTGAAAACCACCATAACTCACGTGATTGTCGTGTTTAGAAGCATCGTCTGGACCAACCAAAGGAGAAGCTACAATAAATAGTTTAAACGTTGCTGTGCTCTCTAAAAGCGATTGTTTTATCCATTTTAATTGGTCTTCACCCCAAATAGATTTATGCGGTCCGTCCGGTAACGTATTATTATCTCTGTAATCTCGACCTTCTGGCATCCAAATTTGCAAATGTTTGTTGATTTGTCTGGTTCGGAATGTAACTGGATTTGGGTCTTCTGGAGCCGCTAAAGGTGTTTGTTCTAAAAAAGTCGCTCTTGCCAAACTTGGAGATGGTGCTTTTCCATTTTCTTCGTTGTCACTATCATTATATCTGTATTCATGATCGTCTTTCATGAAATATACTGGTACTTCTCCAAGAAAATTATACATACGTGGCATGGCCATTTGGCGGTGCCATTTAGCACGCAATTCGGTCTGAGTTTTAGCTATACCTTTATTAGGGTAATCATAATAAACGGTGTCTCCAGTCTGTACCCAAAATGCAGGTTTTGTTTTTTGCATTGCGGCTAAAGCTGGAAAACCTAATTTTCTGTCTTCGCCTTGTGCTGCTTTACTTTTTTCCTTTGCTCTTAAAGCACCGCCACCAAGAAAGAACTTACCTAAGTTCATGCAAGACGTTACTACGAAAGAAACGGGTTTGTCCATTTCGGGTGTTTGTAAAGTAGAAAAAGAGCTCGTAGGTCCTGTTTCTGTATCTAAATCGGTAATGCCGTAATGTACTCTTACGTAATATTTAGTGTCTGGATTTAAATGGTCTATTTTAAACTTGACTACAAAATCATTGTTTGGAATGGCTTTAAGCCAAGACGATGAAGTCGATTTTTTAAATTTTGGATGGTCCGAAATTTCGAATCTTGCCATACCTGAAGTGCCTTCAATATCATAACTTAATAAGGCTTCAGCAGTGTTAAAACCATTTTCAGGCATACTGTTTTGCTTGGTAAGTCGGGTTTGTAATATGGCAGAAGATTGACTCACTTCTCCAATCATTTGTGGAAAGCTGTACATTGAAGAATCCTTACTTAAATAGGCCCAAGAGGGTGTAAATGATAGTGCAGTCGCACCAGCTCCTGATAGTTTTATAAATTGTCTTCGTTCCATTTCTTTTCTGCTTATTTATTAGTTAAGTGATTCAGAAATGATAGTAACGAGATGCTGTATTTACAACAATATCTCTAATATCTATTCTGAAAATTTAATAGGGGATTTTTATATGTAATAGGGGTATTATTTTAAATAGCCTTTGTCTAATTCTTGCTTTAAGTATGCTTGCATTTCTTTTATTTTTTCTGGATATTTTTCAAATAAATTAACGCGTTGTTCTGGGTCTTTTTCTAAATCAAAAAGTAAACCCGCTGTTGAAAAATCTGTATACCCTCTCAGGTTTTTAAAAGATTCTGGCATTCTTGTTACAGAGCCTGTTGGTGTGTTTATATACAACCAATTATCTTGTCTTACAGCATAGCCACTGGCATTTGTATTGTGTATGGTAGCTGTTCTGTGTTTATTTTTGTTAGGTTTTCCGGTGATGATAGATAAAAAACTTTGACTATCGATAGCACCTTGCTCAGGAATTTTAGTTTTAGTGATTTCTAAAAGTGTAGCCATTATATCGACCTGAGATATTAGATTGTCGGAAACTGTTCCGGCTTCAATATGATTTGGCCATTTAATAAGGAATGGAATATGGTGTCCACCTTCCCAAATATCTCGTTTTAAGCCTCGAAAATCTCCCATACTATAATGGTCATATTTTTCAGCTCTTTCGAATGCGAATTTTTCTGGACCATTATCTGAACTAAAAATAACTATAGTGTTTTCTTCAAAACCATTGTCTTTTAGTGCTTTTAGAACTTGACCGGCTACCCAATCCGTTTGAAACACAAAATCACCATAAGCGCCTGCTTCTGAAGTACCATCGAATTCATCGTTAGGAATGATTGGAGCATGAGGAGCTGGTAGGGCTAAATATAAAAAAAAGGGTTTATCCTTTTTTTGATTACCGATCCATGATATGGTTTTTTTAGTTAAGGTAGGTAATACAGTATAGGGATCCCAGCCCGCTACTTTTGGTCCAGGGCGTGAATCCCAATCAATTTCTTTAGCTTCTCTTTCAAATTGATTAAACTCAAAAAAATCATTTGGAGCTTCAACAAATTTATCATTTTCTACCCAAGCATATGGAGGAAAATTAATGGTACCATCACCAAAATAATAATCAAAACCACGATCTATTGGACCACCCGTTAGAGGCGCTTCCCAATCTATATCTTCAACCAAATAGGTTTCATGCGTTCTGCCCCAATAGGTACGTTCTCCAGAAGGTTCTTTATTAATAAAGTTCCAGTGCCAACCTAAATGCCACTTACCGATCGCGGCAGTTTCATATCCTTCTGTTTTTAAAAGTTGAGGTAGCGTAACATCTGTATCTTTAAAAAGTGGCTCTCCAAAAGATTTTACAATACCGTGGGTTCTTCTCCAATGATATTGACCTGTTAATAAGGCAAAACGACTTGGGGAGCAGATAGCAGATGAGCTGTGAGCATCGGTAAAACGCATGCCTTCGGTAGCTAATTTATCTAAATTAGGCGTTGGTATTTTAGAATTGGGATTCTGACAATTTAAATCCCCAAATCCCATGTCATCAGCATAAATAATAACAATATTTGGAAGTTGTTTTGAGTTTTCTTGTGCATATATCGTATTACATAAACATAAAATAAAAACGGTAGCTATACGTAAGGTAATATTTTTCATACTTTCAATTAGATGTTGGTAATTTGAGTTAGACTCTTGTTACGTGTTTAAATAAATAGGTGCGTATTATTCTGAGAGGGGTGTTTAACCGTTATTTATTAAGTTTCTCCCAATTGGGGCCTTCATCTCTAATTTCAATCCATTCCTTGATCATAATCGTTTTTAGTGACTCGACCATTTCTGGTTCCGCAGTAACTAAATCTATTTTTTGTTCAGGATCGTTAGATAAATTATAAAGCTCGAAAGTTTCAGGAACAGATGTTTTCATCCAATCCATTAAACTAAGTGTTTTGGTCTTATCTGGGAATTTTCCAATAAGTGTGTAATCGTTATAGCGCATGCCTATGTGTGGCATTCTAAAATAGGTGTCTTCATGGTTTGGATATACCCATAAATAAGGTTTTTCTCTTGTTATTTTTTGTCCGATAAATGCGGGAAAAGCATTTATACCATCGAAGTGGATTCCAGAAGGCATTTCTACTTGAGCTAGATAAGCTGCTGTAGGAATAAAGTCTGTTGAGACCACCATTTCATCACTTGTTGTTCCCGCTTTTATTTTGGCAGGATAGCGTACTATACCTGGTACTCTGTGTCCGCCTTCATAAGGGAATCGTTTCATTCCTCTATAGATTCCTGGTGTTCCAAAGCAATTATCTCGAGTTGGGGCTTCCCATTCGCCTTGAGATTCTTCTAAATTAACAGGAGATTCTGGTCCATTGTCACTGGTAAAAATAACCATTGTATTTTCGGTTAATTGCTCCTTGTCGACTGTGGCCATAAGATTTTCAAAAGCCTTGTCTAATTGAGAAACAGTACCGTAATATTCTTTTTTATTCTTACTAATGTCGTATTCTGGACGAGCAACACCGCCGTAACTAATAGATTGTTCTAAGCTATCTACCGTAGCATTGTCGTACATCGTGCTAAATTCTTCTGGAGGAGAAAGTGGCGCGTGAGGTTCGTGAGTAGATACTATTAAAAGAAAGGGTTTGGTTTTATCTCTTATGTTTGTTAACCAATCTGTAGCTTCTTCTGTTAATACATCGCAATACCATCCGCTTACTTCGCCTACATTTTCGCCATTTCTAATAAATTTTCGGAAGTTTTTAGGACCACTATATGCATTGTGGGTCGAAGCGAACCAGTAATCGAATCCTTGATCTCCTGGGTTTGGTTCTGGTGCTTTGTCTGTTTTTTCTAAACGTGATAAATGCCATTTTCCCATAAATGCGGTTTCGTAACCGCTAGATTTAAGGATTTCGGCAATGGTTGTTTCGCTATCTCTTAAATGTGTTCCAGCATAACCTTGTAGATAGTAAAAGCCGCTTCTATATGGGTTTTTACCTGTTAAAAGGCCTGCTCTAGAAGGCGAACAAACCGTTCCTGCCGAGTGTAGGTCGGTAAGAATTACGCCTTCTGAAGCAAACTTATCTATGGCAGGCGTTTGTATAATCGGGTTGCCATAGCATCCTAAATCGCCATACCCCAAATCGTCTGTTAGGTAAATAATAATATTAGGTTTTACCTCTTTTATTTCACGTGTTTCTTTTTCTTCAGATTTACAACTAACAAACGCTATAGATATTATAAAGACATATAGAAGTGCTATTTTGGTTTGACTTCTCATTCTTATTTTTTTGTTTTTGATGCTTCATTTAACTTTTCCCAATATGGGCCTTCGTCTCTAATCTCTAACCATTGCTCTAACAGTATAGGTTTTAATTTTTCAACCATTTCAGGTTCTGTAGTTGCAAGATCTGTTTGTTGTGATGGGTCGTTAGCTAAGTTGTAAAGTGAAAAGGTTACAGGTACAGATGTTTTCATCCATTCCATAATTGTGACATCGTCTTCCTTATCTTTAAATTTTCCGATAAGTGTATAGTCGTTATATCGCATTGCCATATGTGGCATTCTAAAATAGGTGTCTTCATGTGTAGGGAAAATCCATAAATACGGTTTTTCTCTTTTTATTTTTTCTCCTAGAAATGCAGGAAATGCATCTATTCCGTCTAAGTTTATGTTTTGTGGTGCTGGAACTTGCGCCAGTTTAGCCGCAGTTGTTATAAAGTCGGTAGCCACTACCAACTCATTACTTACTGTTCCAGCTGGAATTTTGGCCGGGTAACGAATAATACCAGGAACTCTGTGTCCGCCTTCGTAAGGGAATCTTTTCATTCCTCTAAGATCGCCAGGTGTTCCAAAGCAGTAATCACGTATGGGATCTTCCCATAAACCCTGAGATTCGTCTAAATTTACAGGAGATTCAGGACCGTTATCACTGGTGAAAATAACCATAGTGTCTTCGGTTAAATTCTCGTCGTCTACCGTTTTCATTAAATTAGCAAAGGCTTGATCTAATTGAGAAATTGTACCGTAGTACTCTTTTTTATTCATTGAAATGTCGTGCTCTGGTCTTTCAACACCACCATAACTAATAGATTGCTCTAGACTGTCTACCGTAGCATTATCGTACATGTCGCTATATTCTTCTGGTGGCGAAAGTGGTGTGTGTGGTTCGTGAGTAGAAACAATTAAAAGGAAAGGCTTACTCTTATCTCTTATGTTTGTTAACCAGTCTGTAGCTTCTTCTGTTAATACGTCACAGTACCATCCGTTTACTTCGCCAACATCTTCTCCATTTCTAATAAACTTTCTAAAATTTTTAGGACCTGCAAAGGCATTATGTGTAGATGCAAACCAATAATCGAAACCTTGATCGCTAGGGCTAGGCTCTTTCGCTCTAGATGTTTTCTCTAAACGCGATAAATGCCATTTTCCCATAAATGCCGTTTCGTAGTCTCCCGATTTTAGCACCTCGGCAATGGTAACCTCGCTATCTCTTAGGTGAGTTCCCGCATAACCTTGTAAGTAATAGAAGCCACTTCTGTAAGGATTTCTCCCTGTTAAGATTCCTGCACGCGACGGAGAACATACTGTTCCTGCCGAATGTAAGTCTGTAAGGATAACACCTTCGGATGCAAACTTATCTATACCAGGTGTTTTAATAATAGGGTTTCCGTAACATCCCAAATCGCCATAACCCAAATCGTCGGTGAGGTAGATAATTATGTTAGGTTTTTTTTCTATAGGTTCTGCGACAGCTACTTCTTTAGCCTTCTTATCGTTGCATGAAAAAAGAGAAAGCGTGACTGCTATTAAAAGTAAGAACTGAAAGAGGGTATTAGATGTCTTCATGAAGCGCTATTTTATAAGTTGTTTATGCGAAAATTATATATAATATTATGATTAGAGCTATAAGAATACCCGTGTATAAACGCACGTCTCTTATGCCTCTAAATTTATCGTTAATTAAAAACTGAAATGGATTGTCCCAAGTATATTCTAATTGTGCTGCTGTTGGTTTTGGTGTCGCATAGCTAATTGCAAAATAAATAAAAGAACAAATGCAGAATAGCCACCAAGCCTGCATCATGAAAGGGATGCCTAGTGTATCTGTGATTAATTCTGGATTTCCTGAAAGCGGTGGAATAAAGTCTACACTAAAAGCACCTATACCCAGTACAAATCCAATCATTAATGTATATAAAGAAGCTTCTTTTGTTCCTCTTTTGCTAAATACACCAAATATAAATACGGTTGCAATTGGTGGCGCTAATGCGGCGGCTATTTTATTTATAGCTTCGAATATACTGTTAAACTTGCCGCCTTGCGTAGACCAAGCCATGGCTAAAATCATAACGATTACAGCAACCCATTTTCCTATTACAACTTGTTTTTTATCGGTTAGGGAAGGGTTCATTCTTTTAGCGATATCAATAGCGACTAAAGTAGAACAGCTATTAAGAGCTGCGGCTATGGTACTCATAAGTGCAGAGAGCAATGCCGCTGCAAAAATACCTTTTATGCCCACGGGAAGTAAATTGTTAATGAGCACTGGTAAAGTTTCGTTACTTGTTGTAATTTGTTCTTTAAATAAAACGTAGCCAATAATACCCGGTAGTACCATTATAAATACCGGTAAGAGTTTTAGAAAGCCGGCGAATATTGGACCTTTTTTTGCGTCGTCTTCACTTTTAGCGGCTAGCACGCGCTGTACAATGGTTTGGTCTGTACACCAATACCATATTCCAATTATGGGGTAACCCAAAAATATGGAGTACCAGGTAAGTCCAGAATGCCCTTCGTGTCCCGGAGTTCTAAGCATACTTAGTTGGTCTGGTTTTACAGCATTTTTAAAATCGGCTATCGAATGTACGCCCACTTGCGGGAGAGCTTCAATAGCGAAATACGTTAATAATATAGCGCCTACAATTAGAATAACGGTCTGTACACTTTCTGTAATAACGACAACCTTTAAACCCCCCATTATGGTGTAGGTAGCGGTGATTACCGAAATAATTAAAATTGAGACATATTCATCAATTCCAAATAAGGAATTAAAAACAATTGCGCCAGCATAAAGACTCATGCCTATGTGTACAAATAAAGCCCCAAGAATAGCCATAAATGCTAGAAAAGATCGGGAGGCACCACCATATCTTTTTTCTAGAAATTGAGGTAAGGTAGAAATTTTGCTTCTAAAATAGAACGGTGCAAATATTAATCCCAATAGGATTAAAACAATTGAAGCCATCCATTCAAAATTCCCCCAGACTAAGCCATCTTCAAAACCTGAAGCGGCTAAGCCTACCAAATGTATTGTAGAAATGTTACTAGCAAAAAGTGACGCACCTATAACAATCCAATTTAAACTTCTTCCAGCTAAAAAATAATTGTCGGTGGTCAAGTTTGTTTTTCTTGAGGAAAGAATCCCTAAGGACAATATTCCCAGTAAATAAAGGGTAATTATAAATAAGTCTATACTATTCATCGCTATTTGTTAAAACCTCCAAAATCAAAGTCTGTGTTCTTTATAGACTCTAAATATACTAGTGTTTTTTCAATCACAGATAAATTTATTGGTTCTTGACTCCAATCTAGGTTCTGATTTAATATATTTTGATTGCTACAACTAAATAATGTTGTGTTTATTTCGGAGTTTCGAAGTGCAAATTGTAGTGCAATTTTTTCTATAGGAATATTTGAATCTTTACAATAGGCTATAGTTTTTTTTATGACAGCTAATTCTTTTACGTTTACAGGATACCAATCGGGTGGCCCTTTATGGGTGAGTAACCCACTGGCAAAAGGGGAGGCATTAACCAAACCTACATCTTTTGCCTTTATTTTGGGTAACAGTTTTAATAATAAATCGTTAATTAGTGTATAGTGATTATGTACAAGAATTACATCTAATTCGTAATTTGTAATAACATGATCTAATACTTCTATAGGATAGCACGAGGCGCCTATAAATTTTATCTTTCCTTGTTTTTTTAAATCTCTTAACGCCTCGAGACCTTCCGTTAAAGCTAATTTTAAGTATTGTCCTTGTCCGTATTCGATATCGTGTAAAAATACAATATCAATATAATCTGTGTTTAAGCGTTTTAAACTAGACTCTACAGATTTTATAATGGCGCTGTACGAAAAATTAAATACAGGAGGCAGTGATGCTGTTTTTCCTGCTTTTGTTGAAATAATAAATTCGTCTCGCTTCAGACTTTTTAAACCTTCACCTAGAACTATTTCTGAAGTCGCCGCCCCAAAAGGAGAGGTTTCTCTGCCGTAGGCGGGAGAGGTGTCAAAATAATTAATACCTCTATCAAAGGCCGTGTGAATGGTTTTAATAGCTTCATTTTTGTCCGTTTTTTCGAACATGCCTCCAACCGCAGAGGCTCCAAAACCTAAATGGCTTATTTTTAAATCGGTTTTTCCTAACCTATTATATCTCATTATCGATTTGGGTTTTTAAGACTCTAATTGATTTATATTATGCGGGAGGGTCTGAGCTATTATCTTTTTTAATATTTATTTACTAGGATTATAAGTTTTCAAAGGTGTATGTCTGTCCTTTGTCTGTGTTAAATTCAATAATTTGGTTTGCACGTTTTTTGAAACGAACAGATTTTCCGTTAGACATGATTTTAACATTGCTAGGCATTTTAATTTTACAGGTTGTTCCTGCTTTAGATAAGATGCTAACGGTGTTTATTTTATTGTTTTTCCAACTAAAGTCAAATTCAAAAGCACCTCTAGCCATTACTCCATTAAATGTTCCATCGGCCCACTCTGAAGGTAATGCTGGTAAAAGTTCAATATATCCTTCATTAGATTGAATTAGCATTTCTGTGATTCCTGCTGTCACTCCAAAAGACCCATCGACTTGTAATGGTTTAAAACATTTAGCAAATAGGGAGATATAACATTGTTCTTTGATATAGCCCTTAAAAATGTCGTTTGCTCTATCACCATCTTTTAATCTAGCCCATAAAGCCATTTTCCAACCTCTAGAGAAACCGGTACCTCCATCTCCACGTTGTTCTAAAACTTTTTTAACAGGTTCAATAAATTCAGGGGTTTTGTTTAATGAAATAACGTTTCCTGGGTACAAACCATATAAGTGAGAAAAGTGTCTGTGTTTATCTTCTTTTTGTGCGTAGTCTTTAGTCCACTCCTGTAGCATACCATCTTTTCCAACCTGATTTGGTGGGAATAGTTTTCTGGCATCCGCCACTTTTTTAGAGAATTCTTTATCTACACCCAAAACTTCGGTCGCCGTATTGTAATAGCTAAATAAATCTTTTAAGATTTGCATATCCATTGTTGCACCAGCGACTATAGTTGTAAAATAGTAGTTCCCGGTAACCTCATCATAGAAGTATTCGTAACCTTTTCCTTTTGGTGGATTTTCTGGAGAGTTAGACGGATTTGTTACTAACCACCCTGTTTCTGGGTATTCAACTAAAAAGTCCATAAAAAACTCTACAGCACCTTTCATAGTAGGGTAGATGTCTTTTAAATAGTCTTCATCCTGTGTAAATAAGTAATGTTCCCACATGTGCGTGGTTAACCATGCACCTCCTACTGTAAATGTTCCCCATGTTGGGCCGTCCATTGGTGCAGCTACTCTCCAAATATCTGTGTTTTGGTGTAAAACCCATCCTTTGGCTCCGTAGTGTTCTTTAGCAACTTCCGAACCTTGATCTGTAAGTTCTTTGATCATGGTGGTTAACGGCTCTGAAAGTTCTGATAGATTGGCAGTTTCCACAGGCCAATAATTCATTTCTGTATTTATATTGGTTGTATATTTTGAATCCCAAGACGGGTTCATGCTATTGTTCCAGATACCTTGTAAGTTTGCAGGTTGTGTTCCTGGTCTTGAAGAAGAGATAAGTAAATATCTACCAAAATTATAACATAAAGTAGCTAACTGTGGGTCTGGCTTTGTTTGGATTTCAGTCATTCTTTCGTTCGTAGGAAGAAAAGACGTCTCTGTTGTAGGCAGTGTAAGTGTTACTCTGTCAAAATACTTTTTGTAATCCTTTAAGGCATCTTCTTTTATTGTAGAGTAAGATTTTTTAGCAACATGAGCGAGCATGTCTTGTACACGTTTATGTTGGTCTGCTGTAACATCTTTATAATTCTTGAAATTAGTAGCAGCGACAAAATATAAGGTTACACTATTTGCGTTTTTAATAGTAAGAATAGCATCATCTCTACTCATTTCTCCGCCATCATGGTGGGCCTTAATCTGTGCCTCATATCTTAATCGTCCTTCTACGCCCATATAATCGGCAGATTTTCCGGTTAGCTTTAGTTGGTCTGTTCCAACACCATCCATTCTAAAGTAATCTGTTGCGTAATTAGAGTGCGCACTATTTCGTACTCCTCTAAGTTCAGCGTCTAAAGAAATGCTATTCGGCTTATCGGCTGTTATTTTAATTGCTATAGTTTGATCGATTGCTGAAGCAAAAATTTCTCTTTTATAATTAACGCCATTAGACGTGTAAGTTACGGTAGCAATTCCTGTTTTTAAATCCAGTGATCTTTTGTAGTTTTTTACGTCCTCTTTTTTGAATGTCAGGCGTAAATTTGCAAGTGATTGGTATTTTTGTTGTTCTACAGGATATCCCATTAAAGCACGACCAAATAATTTATGAGCTTTAATTGGTTCGTCATTAAAAAGTAGTTCTTGAATTTCTGGAAGTTTTTTATATCCACCTTTTACAACTGTAGAATATGGGCCTCCAGACCAATATGTCTCTTCATTAAACTGAATGTCTTCTTCGTCTTGTTTACCAAATACCATGGCACCTATACGACCATTTCCTACAGGTAAGGCATCTTCCCAAATTGCCGCGGGTTGATCGTACCAAAGCAAAGTCGCAGGGTCTATGTCTTGACCGAAAAGTTGTGTTCCTGAAAACAGAACGGAAAATAATAGTAGGTTGAATGTTAATTTCATAGTTGTAAGGTTGTTAAGTGGTGTTTTGCTGTTCTTACTATGTTTGTTTAGACTTTTGATATGATCCTGATTTTTAATCTGAATGTGTGCACACTAATTTTTAAGATGAGCACATACTTTAAAATAGGAGTAGAAGTCAATTGTGATGCTGCTACTCCTTGACCAACTTAAATTATCGAAATCTTAAATTTAGCCTTTTTAAAGTAAAATTATTAATATGTAAAGTTATGCGAAATGTTGTGGAATAAGTTTGCAATATTAGCGTAATTATATACTATTTTAACAATGTTATGTTGTTTGTGTTATTTGGTTAATAAGAGTTTTGAATCCCTAAATATAGGGATTTTGTTTATGAATAGGGGCTAAATACTGTTATTTAGGTGTGATTATTAATGTAATGTTACAAAGTAATATTAGATGCGGTGTAGACGGATATATTTTACTTTTTTAATACATTTTTAGGTGTTCCAGTAGGGTTAAATCTCTGAAATATAAAGGGCGTTGTACTTCTAGAATGGCTTAAAGCATATAGCCTCATGTGGACTATCTGAGTTTTAATTTATTATTTAAGCTTCGTGATATTGCTCTAAGATTATGAGTATTTATAGAGGGGGGAATTAGGATTAAAATAAGAGCAAAAAAAAGGAGTAGAAGTGTATTATTCACTTCTACTCCTGCAATTAACTCAAACTTAAAAAAACTATTTATGAAAAAAAATTGTATTTATTGTACGCCCGTACGTTTGTCCCACCACATTTGTGTGCCGTAAAAAATGTCTTTTTCTACAACATCTGTAGGGAAATTTGTGTTTAATGATTTTTCAGAATCTGGGTATGGGAATCTAAATGGAGGTCTGTTGTGCGAGGCTGAGTAATCTCTAGAAACTTCTTGAATTAGTGGTACATCGGTTCTTCTTGCTTCTGCCCATCCTTCAACACTTTGTTTGTAAAGTGAAATCCATTTTTGAATACGTATTTTGTAAAGGTTATCGCTAGAACCGCTATCCCAAGCTATTTCATCTTGTGCTAAAAATGTGGTAATATCTTCAGTTGCAATTTCATTTTCTTCTAAGGACATGGTAAGTCCAGTTTCGTAATTGACTTGGGCTAAATCTCCTGAGATTAAATTACGCTCGTAAGCTTCTGCAAGTAAAAAGTATACTTCGGCAGTATTCATAAATGGAGAGAATCCAGCAGGGTTGTTACCAAATCGGTCACCAATATGAGAGACATTATTCCCGTTGTTTAGGGTGTCGTTTAGTTGGTTTGGTCCAAACTCATAACCATGATAAACACCATATTTATTCTTATCTGCATAAACAGGTAATCTTGGGTCGTCATTATCTTGAAGCGTATTAACCAGCGTTTTGTTTACTCGATATCCGTGTATCTTGTTGCCATCGGTAGCTCCCATGGTAGCGAACCAAGGCTCGACATCAGGTACTACACCTGGCCACCAGAAATAAGCATTGTCGTGATTTGTTTCGAAAACAGGGTAAGCACTCGGGTTGTTAACAATACTTGCAATTACGGTTTTAGCCGTAGCCTCGTCGGCAGAAGACATTCTAATTGCTATTCTCAATCTTAGGGAATTACAAAATTTACGCCATTTGGCAACATCGCCTTTGTATAGAAAGTCGCCTTCACCTATATCGTCTCCGTTAGTATCGAAAAGGTCTGCAGCTGTTTTAAGTTCCGCTAAAATTTGTGCGTAAATTTCAGGTTCTGTATCGTATTTAGGATAAATTGTTTGCTCTTCTTTCAGATTAAAAGCTTCGGAATATGGTATTGCTCCCCATATGTCAGATGTTTTATGAGCCATATAGCTTTTTAGAGTTAATGCGGCGGCATATAAATTGGTGTTCTCTTCGGTGTTGGCTACGTTCATAGCTTCTACGGCATACGTCATGGAAGCATACATGGCATCCCATTGACTATTGTTAATACCAACCCTGTATTCGTAGTCTCCACCAATTGGGGCGTTATATCCTGCATAGCTCGCTGTGTAATATGCGTCAAGACGTTCTCCAAAAAGAATTTGGGAAGAGTTTAATAGTGCTTTTCCTAATATGTTTGTGGCAGGAACTGTTGTCGCGCTATTGGGACTTACATTCATACTTTCGAACTCCGATGTACATGATTCTAGGAATAGTGTGAATAAAACCAATACTAGAAATGAATTTTTTGTATATATTTTCATAATAGTGTTTTTTGTTTTTTAGAAACTAGCTGTTAATTTAAATCCGATGCTTCTTGTTGTTGGAACTTGGAAGTTTTCATATCCGATACCTGCTTCTCCACCTCCGAAACCTACTTCCGGGTCTAATCCATATTCTTTTGTAGAATCGTCTTGATAAAGAATAGCTAAGTTTCGTCCCACTAGAGATAAATTTAATTTAGAAATGGCATCAATTTGCGACATGTTAAATGCATATCCAATAGACATTTCTCTAAGTTTAACATAAGTCGCGTCAAGAATTGAATATTCATGATTGTTCCAAACCCATGGTCCGTTATAGTATTCTTGGGCAGATACACGAACATCGTTTGGCGTGCCATCTTCAAAAACACCATCTACAATTAATCCTGTTTCTCTAACATTGTTTTTTACAGTGTTCTCGTAAGATCCGGTAGGGTAAGAGTGCCATGCTGTGGTACTAAACATATCGCCACCAATTTGTGCGTCGATTAAGAAATTTAAGCTTACGTTTTTATAACGTAATGTGTTGCTTATTCCTCCTGTCCAGTCTGGAGTAATATTACCTAGTTTTTCTGCGTTACTTGTTGTTAGTGGCGTTCCGTTTGCGCTAACTACCGTCTTTCCGTTGTCGTCTTTTACAAATGGTAATCCCCATAAAACGCCCCATTCTTCACCTGGGATTGCTAAGGTTCTTACACCTCCGAAACCGCTAGAAATCTGGTAAGATTCTAAATTACCATATAAAGAATTTACTGTACTCTTATTTTGTGCATAGTTAACTACAACATCCCAGTTAAGTCCTTCTGGGTTTTCAATAATACCTGCAGAAACCATAAGTTCTACTCCCTTGTTTTCAATTTCACCTGCATTTAATAACATACCGCTATATCCAGTAGTTGTAGAAGTTGTTACAGAAAGAATTTGATTTACTGTGGTTTGTGTGTAGTATGTGAAATCTACTCCAATACGGTTTTTCCAAAAACGAATATCTGCACCTATTTCATAAGATGTTGTTTCTTCTGGTTGTAAGCCTGTAGGAGGTAAGGTGCGTGATGGTGTGAAAACGGAAACACCATTAAAAGATCCCGCAGAGTATGTGGTGTCTAATTGGTATGGATCTGTATCGCCACCTACTTTTGCCCAACTTCCTCTAAGTTTCGCGTAAGACAATAAATTGGAGTTCATAGATAAGGCTTGTGTAATATCTAAACCAGCACTAACTGAAGGGTAAAAGTAAGACCAACTTTCTTGTGGTAGGGTAGAACTCCAGTCGTTTCGTCCTGTAACACCTAAGTATAATACTTTTTTGTACGATCCGTTAAAGGCAAAGTACGCACTGTTTGTTTCGTAATTACTTTCGTACATACTTGTACCAGGTGTACCTTTAACATTCGAAATTGTATATAGGTCAGGAACCGTAAGGTCTGAGGCGCTTAAGCCCATAGTTGTGTAGTAATTTGTTCTTCTGTTTGCTCCAATTAATCCATCTATTCTAATGTTGTTAAATGTCTTGTCGAAGTTTAAAGTCACATCTGTATTTACCTCTTTTTTATTGATGTGGGTTTCAGAAAATTGACCTCCACGATCCAATCTTATGTTTCTAGTCGTTCCAGATTGTGTTATGGTCTTTCTAATTTCGTTATAAAAATCTACACCTACTTGTCCGTTAAACGACAGCCAATCGTTTATTTTATAGCTTAAAGATGCGTTTCCATATACACGTTCTCTGTTAAATGAATTTGTGTTTCTCAGACTGTAAAACGGATTGTCTCCATTAAACATATAATCTTCATTACCCTTTTCGTAAAATAAATCTTTAGCATATTGTGTTGGGTAATCTCTTTGTAGCCATCCAAATATATCTGCCCAAGCATATCCCACAGTAGGTAAGTTATCACTTTCTTTATTTACATAATTAAAGTTTACAGAAGCTGTTAACCTGTCGGTTGGTGTTAAGTTTAAATTGGCAGAAAGTATGTTTTCTGTTTGGTCTGTATTATCTACTATTCCATCTGTATTTATATTCATATAAGATACTCTTCCAGATGCTTTTTCACCATTAGAAGTAATAGATACGTTATTTTGAATGGTAAGACCAGTGTCGAACCATTGCGAAGTGTTTTCTGGTCTAGATACCCAAGGACTGTTCTCTCCGGTAGACCATTGGTCTAATAAAAGTCCCGAGTCTAATCTAGGGCCCCAGTTTATGGGTTGAGAGTCGTTAATACCTCCGCCAGCTCCATCGACATAGTTGTATGAGAATTGTTGTGCATAGTCGTTATAGCTCAGGTTGGTGCCGTTATTTGCATTGTACCTGTTGTAAATGTATTCACTTCCATCTCGTCCACCGCCATATTCATTTTGAAGATTTGGTAAGTAAGCGGCTTTGTCGAAAACTACAGAAGAGTTAAATGTTACTCCCATAGATTTTCCAGATTTACTTCCTTTTTTAGTTGTAATTATAATTACTCCATTTGCAGCTCGACTTCCGTATAATGCAGAAGCATTTGCTCCTTTTAGTACCGAAACAGATTCAATGTTATTCGGGTCTATGTCCGATGTTGTATTTCCCCAGTCTACACCACCAGCACCAGCAAGGTTAGGAGACGAATTGTCTATTGGTGTCCCGTCCACTACAAAAAGCGGTTGGTTTCCTGAAAACGATGCGTTTCCACGAATAACTATTCTTGACGAAGAACCAACACCACTACCACCACTGGTTACTTGTACTCCAGCAACCTTACCTGATAAAGAGTTTACGACATTGCTTTCCGGAACTAAGGTTAATGCTTCTCCTTGTACTTCTTGTACCGCATAACCAAGAGTTTGTTTGTCTCTCGCAATACCCAGGGCGGTTACCACTACTTCGCTTAAAGCTTGTGCATCTGGTTCCATACTTATATTTATAGTAGATTTTGTTCCAACAGTAATTTCCTGTGTAACATAGCCCATATAACTAAAGCTTAATACAGATGTGGAGGACGCCATAAGTTCGAACTTTCCATCAAAATCTGTTGTGGTCCCTGTAGAGGTATCTTTTATTAAAACAGTGACTCCGGGGAGAGACATTCCGTTCTCGTCGTTAACTGTTCCTGAGACATTCAGGTCTTGTGCAATCGCCTTGCCATGTGCCATAAGTATTACTCCAAATAGCAACAAGTAAGATACTGATTTGAACTTAAAAATATTTTTCATAGGTCATTATGTTAGTTTAACAATACGTAAAGTTATATCTGATTTTAGTGTGAAAAGTTTACGATTTTAACACGATTAGATACTTTTATAAGAAAAAACACAGGTAGTTGTAGTTTTAAATCAAGGAGGTGATTCTTGATTTATAAGGGATTATATTGTGTGATTATTAATCTAGGCATTTGTTTTTAAGTGTTTATTGATGTTTTAATAATTGATCTGTGAAATCAGAAATTTTGCCTATAGATAGTGGTGTGATTTTACGTTTTATAATCTGTATGGTTGAAGGCAATAATTAGGGAGATATAAAAAAATAGCCCCTCAACATTAATATGGAGAGAGGCTATAGGTTGGTTAGTAAATGGTGTCTAAAGGTTTAGAACAGTTTTTAGAAATTATTTATTAATTACAAACTTCTTAACCGTGTTATCTATCTTTATAAAGTAGATTCCTGAATTTAAATTAGAAGTGTCTATGTTAGCAGCATTTACTCGAATAGCGTTTGTTTGCACAAGTGCACCAGTTATATTATAAATCTGTATTGTGGTATCTTTAGTTATTCCTTTAATGTTTAATGTGTTTTTTGTAGGAACAGGGTAAAGGGTTATACGATCTGATTTTTCTATTTCATCGTCGTCTATAGAAAGTGATTCGTCATTTAAATAGAATTTAACATCGCTAATGTTATTCCAGTCGTCGGTTTCGTTTCCGCGACCAATGATTTTTATATAACGTGCTTTTCTTGAAATTGAATACGTATCATAAGTATCTCCTGTCTTATTGCTAGATAAATTTTGTTTAACCTCTAAATACGTCGCATTATCTCTCGATACTTGAATGTCAAAATAACTGTTTTTTGTTAGTTTGTCTTCGAAACTAATTTTTAAATCATTTAGCTCGTAGATGTCTCCTAAATCGTAAATTAAATACTCTCCATTGCCTTGAGCCGACCAAGACGTTGCAGGATTGTCGTCTAAAGTGTTTTCTGGGTTTGTAGATGAGCTAGCAACTACCGATACTGGCGCAATTTCTTTTGTAGAGCTTGCTTCTTCAGGGCGACCGTCAGGGAAGTATAAACTTAATATATCTTGTATCTGGTCTACGGTTGCTTTTGCTTCTGTGTTGCTATAAATATTCCAAAATTTATTAAGGAATACCTCGTAGTAACTTTGTGCAAGGTTACCATGATTTTCTGTACTACTATTTATAATTTTAGTCTCAGAATAGTCTTCTAATCCAAAAGCTCTAAACGCAGCATTATCTTCCGGTACTATGGTTTTGTAATATGATAGTTGATCGTAAATCGCAGTAGATTTTTTAAGATTACTATTTTTAATTTCAGTTTCTAAAGTTGTAGGGTTGTCAGGATGTACACCCCAAAAATGAATTAATGGTCTTAAATCGTAACCAAAGGCTTGAGACATTCTTAATAATCTATCGTCGGTTGGAACGTTATTTACATCATCATCATAATTTATTTCACCATTTTCGTAACTCTCACTAGTGTTTCTGTTGAATTGTTCGAAAGACTCCCAGTCAAAAAGTCTCACCACGTCGGCATATTTAGCATGACCTCTTGGTTGGTAAGAAAATTCTTGACGATATTGTCCTGTTTCTATACTCATTTCATTTCCTAATCTGAAATTTTCAGCAATCATCCAACTAATAGCAGCTTCTTCTATACTGTGATTTAATCCGTAGCCGTTAAAAGACTCTTCGAACGCTTGATTTAATTCGACTCCGAATTTTTTATTATGTACTGCAACCCATAGAAAGTTAACCATAGATTCAATCTCACCAGGGAATTTATACATTTTTTCTGCATGTCCTTGTTCGTGAAATAATACATTGGTTAGGTAACCTCTTTCGTGTCTTGGACCATTAATTAAGTAGTTGTCGTAATAGCCTCCGTAATTGGTAAAAGGATTGTAAGATACATTAGATTGTGGGTATCCAGGAAAATTTGCGGTACCTCTTTTTATAACATCTACTTGCATGTAAATAACGGTTTTAGATCTAAGTAGTGGTCGACCCATAAATTCAGAAATAGCATCCATAGATGTGTCCCAGTCGTTCATAGCATTTTCAATATCGTCGTAAGCAGACACCCAAGATGTAGGCACTTGCATCATAACTTTATCGGTTTCAATATCTGTCCATGGCACATCACGTAAACGTTCTACGTTTGTCCAGTCGCTCATGCTTGTCTGATTTGCTGCTGTTCTTGCATAGTATGGAGAACGCACAACATTTTCTAAGGTAATATCAAGGATTCCTAAATCGTTTTGATAAGGGACATTTATATAAATCCCTCCACCTAATGGATTTGCAATTTTAACTGTTGTGCTGTTTATTTCGTATTTTGTTGTCACACGATCCATTCGTTTAATATCTGATTTTTTGGTCAAATCCCAAGTATGTGCACCCACTAAGATAGAAGCTCCAATTCCCACTAATGATGATGGTACGGTTACTGTTGCCACGCTTCCTGGTGCTAAATATGTTCCGGTAGGACGTCTAGCATCTTCCGTTTCGTAATTGGCTTGTGTACCTGGTTTTCTAACGTGAGTTCCGTTTATTTTGATTGTGTGACTTACTGTAGGATCAGTTGGTTGTGCTACGGCTCCAGGGAAGTACGTTGAGGTTTCAAAAAGTGTGTTTTCGAATAATGTAGGATAATTAGTTAGGTTCTCTGTGGTGTACGAGTAATCTATAATTGGTTGCATTATTGCAAGCATTAAATTTTCTAGTTCGTAACCTGAAGCTGTTCTATTAAAGCCACCTTTGGATGTGCTGTTTGCAGTGAATAACCCTCCAAATTTCGCTTCGTATAATGCAATAGTTTCTAAAGCTGTTTTTATAACATCGTAATCGTCTGTAAATAATGAACTATTAATAGAGATATCAGTGATTAAAGATGTTAATTCTGATGCAGATAAAGTGGTGGCGCCAGTAATGTGATTTTGAACGGTTTCAAATAAAGTTAAAGCATTGTTGTTGTCTGAAATCACATAGTCTGTGACACCAAATAGATAGGCATCATCATAACTTGCATAATAATTTTTACGATTATGGTTTGTAACTACATCTGTTTCTTTATGCCATGAACGTACAGCGTTAGCTTGTGTGCTGGTGTGTGTCCATTCTAAAAACATAGAGCCGTTATAGAAGCCTGCAAATCTCCAAACAGCAGCGTTTCCAACAACGTCCCTTAGAGTGCCATAAGTGTTTATTGTGGTCCCATCCCATGAAACAATTTCACTATTGGTTTCTCTAGAAGAAAAGTAAAGTTTTCCATCATCTGCTCCTCCTAGTGTCCAAAAGTTAGGTGTCTCAAAAATATCGCTTATTGCACCGTAGTTGGTTCGCGTTTTTGTTTTATTATTCCATATATCTATTTGGCCATAATTGGTTTTGGTGGTATCGGTAATTTGAAAATAATAATTGTTTTTGTCGAGTGCTACCAATTTCCAACCTTCGGTTTTGTCGAAAGTTGTATTAACATCGATAGCGGTTATTAAGGTTCCAGAAGAAGATTGAAAAGCATCTACCTGTCCAAAGGTGGTTTCTGTTCCGTTGGATCGTTCGAAAAACAAATCCTGGGCCAAAACAGGGAGTGTGGTTATTGCAAACAAATGCAATATTAAAAGTTGTTTAATTCGTAATTTTTTTTGCATAATAAGTATTTGTTAGGTTAAATAAATGAGACCTTCACCAAAAAAAATATGCTGTATTTTTGGGAGGTAATTAATTGTTAATCATAAAATTATAACAAATTGAGGGGCGGTATTGTGATTATCTTAACACATTGATGTATTATATTGGCAAAACTATGGTGTAAGAGTATTCTTATCTTATTATTGAGGTGTTTTCTTTTAAAATGACGAAGAAATTTAGATTTATAACTTTGATTAATAGGGGTTAACGTTTTAGTTTTTAAGCTGGTTTTAATTAAAATAATATTCGGATATATGGGTTTAGATAAAAACCGTGCGAAGTTTAAATATGTTGAGGTTCTCTGATGTTTTTATACTGATTTGTCTGACAAAAAAAAGAAGTTGAGATTTTGTAAACCGACTAGTTAAACAGGGATGTTTTGAAGTTGTGAAATATGTTTTTAGCTGAGATAATTATGGAAAGAAAAGACAAGTTTTGTGAACGTAATACGTTTGTGATTTTTGTAACTTAAAAATATTTAGCAATTGCTAGTGCAAAACAAAACCTCCAGATTATTTTGAAATGCATCAAAATAATCTGGAGGTTTAAGGAGTTAAAAGGTTTTTCTTTTGAAATTTTATAGATTAGAAATACAAAGTTGTCTAATCGGAATTCAGTTAAAAGATGAATACCTTATTTTATAACAGAGAACTTAACTTCACTAATACTATTTGTTTTGTCGTTTTCATTTCCGTGGGTAATAATTTTAATATAACGAGCTTTTCTAGAAATAGAGTAGGTTTCGAAAGTGTCTTTTGTTTTATTGCTAGATAAGCCTTGCATGACTTCTAAATATGTTTGATTTTCTCTTGAAACTTGAATATCGAAACTATTAGAGTTTTTGCGTTTATCTGTAAAATTAATTTTTAATTCGCAAACGTCGTAAAGTGCGCCTAGGTCGTAAATTATATATTCGCCATCGGCTTTCGTTGTCCAAGCCGTTTTAGTGTTACCATCTAAAGTGTGCTCTGGGTTTTCCGAAGCACTTGCTTCTGCAGATATTGGAGTAAGATCTACACAGTTGGAATTGTATTCTTCTGGTCTGCCATCAGGGAAGTACAAGTCAATAATTGCTTGGATTTCATCAATAGTAGCTTGTGCTTCAGACGTTCCGTAACCATCCCACCATTTTTTTAGGAAACCTTGATAATAACTCTGAGAAACATGGTCGTAAAACGTTGCGTTTTTAATTTTTTCGGCACTAAAATCTTCTAATCCAAAAGCTCTAAAAGCATCGTTGTCTTTAGGAACAATAGTTTTGTAAAAAGATAATTGATCGTAAATAGCAGTCGATTTCTTTAGGTTATCTTTTTGAATGTCTTTAGCTAAGTTGTCAAAATTATTTGGGTGAACGCCCCAGAAATGGATTAGCGGACGTAAATCGTAGCCAGCAGCCTGAGACATTCTTAGAATCCTGTCGTCTGTTGGGATTTGGTTTACTCGGTTTGGCTCGGAATAATTAATTTCTCCATTGTCATACATTTTACTTGTGTTTGCATAAAAGTCTTCAATAGATTTCCATCCCAAAAGTCTAACTAGATCGGCATATTTTGCGTGACCTCTAGGCTGATAAGAAAACTCTTGGCGCATTTCTCTTGTTTGAGAACTCATCTGGTTTCCAGATCTAAAGTTTTCAGTTATCATCCAGCTAATGGCTGCTTCTTCTATAGAATGTGATATACCATAACCATTAAAAGACTCTTCAAAAGCTTTGTTTATTTCAACTCCAAACTTTTTGTTGTGAACAGCAACCCACAAGAAGTTAATCATAGATTCGATTTCTCCTTTAAATTTGTAGATTTTTTCGGCGTGACCTTGTTCGTGAAACAATACATTAGTTAAATAACCTCTTTGGTCTCGTGGCCCGTCTATTAAATAACTACTATGGTAACCTTTGTAATCGGTATATGGATCGTAAGATACGTTAGATTGCGGATACCCAGGGAAGTTTGCTTTTCCTCTATTTATTACATCTACTTGCATGTAAATTGTAGTTTTCGATCTTGTTAGCGGACGCCCCAAAAGTGTTGAAATAGCATCCATCGCCATGTCCCAATCGTCCATAGTGGTTTCGATACCATCAAAGTTGTAAATCCAAGCTGTTGGTACTTGCATCATTACTTTGTCGGTTTCTATATCTGTCCAAGGCACATCGCGTAATCGTTCTACATTTTTCCAATCGCTTAGGCTGGTTTGGTTGGCGGCTGTCCTTGCGTAATATGGGGAACGTACAACGTTTTCTAATGTAATATTAAGAATACCTAAATCGTTTTTATAAGGTACGTTTATGTAAATTCCTCCACCAAGTGGATTGGCAATTGTAATTGTTTCGCTAGTAATATCGTATTTTGTAGTTACACGGTCTAGTCGCTTAATAACATTTTTCTTTGTTAAGTCCCAAGTATGTGCTCCTACTAATACAGAGGCTCCAATACCTACTAAAGACGAAGGTACGGTTACAGTGGCTACACTTCCTGGTGCTAAATATGTTCCTGTTGGGCGTCTCGCGTCTTCCGTTTCATAATTAGCTGGTGTTCCTGGTTTTTTAACATGTGTTCCATTTATTTTAATGGTATAGCTTTTAGAAGGATCTGCAGGCTGTTCTACTGCTCCAGGGAAATAACTAGAAGTTTTGAATAGCCTATTTTTAAATAATTCTGGTTTGGCTGCTAAATTTGCTTCGGTATACGAATTGTCCATTATGGCTTGCATAATCACAAGCATTAGATTTTCAAGCTCAAATCCGGATGCATCTCTTTTGTAACCTCCCATTGATTTAGTGCCTTCTGTAAACAAACCTCCATCTTTAGATTCGTATAAATCGATAGTTTCAAAAGCAGATTCTATAACTTCAAAATGATCGGCAAATAAAACATTGTTTTTTGCTATAGCCTCACGTAGAGCGTCTAGTTCCGGTCCCGTTAATGTAGATTTTCCAGAAAGATGCTTTTTAACCTGTTTTAAATTGGCTAATAATTCCTTTTCTGCAGTTTTTTTTATGGTGCTATTCTCGTTTAGAGATAAGGTTGAGAGACCATCTATATCTAATACTCTGTACGTAGCCAAATTATTCTTCGCCGATTCTGGATATAGCGAGGTGGCAGAAGCAGAAGCTGTTGTTATTGCTAATAAAGGCAATAAGAAATAGTGTTTAAAATGTATTTTTTTATGCATAATAAAGTATCTGTTGATATCGTTTTTTTAGGGTTTCGCAACGTCTTTACAACCCATTATTTTATTGTAAGATGTGCAACTAAATTTCTTTTAATAACAATATTATAATAAAACAGGAGATAACTAAGGTGATTTGTTAACCTAAAGCCGTACTTTTTTGACAAAATCATAATCTAAGCCGTTTTATGTTTTTATTCGGTACTTTAAAAATACTATAGACGGATGTTAAATAAAATTTTGAATTAAAGTAACGGACAAAAATTACTGTAGAAAACAGGTATGCATGATTTGCCTTTTTTTGTATTAAAGAAACTTGTTTTTACAAGTACAGAACTATTTAAAATAATTTCAAAAGGAATACTGGGTTAGGTGATTTAAAGAAGTGGGTTTGTAGGAATGTGGCTGTAAAGTAAAAGTTGCGGGTCTATAGGGGTTAGGTGTATTACAACCTTATCTATATGGACACGCAACTTTTAAATAATATTGTTAATAGACTTTAAGCTTAAAGTCTATTAACAATACTTAAATGCACCGTTATTAGATGCTGCTTTATTTTTATTCAATCGATCTTCTATTTTTTTAGCAGTTTTAGTTATAGCTAATCCGCCAAGTCCAGTACATCTAAGTGTGTGGGGAATGGCGTCGCCTACGCGTTTCATGGTATCTATCACTTCGTCTAACGGTATCACTTGGTCGTAATCCGAGATGGCCATATTGGCACAAGAAATAGCGGTAGATGTTGCCATAACATTTCTATTTAAGCAAGGCGCTTCAACACGATCGGCTATGGTATCGCAAATAAGACCTAGAGAGCTTTGTAAGGCTATAGATGCAGCCGTTAAAGACTGGTTTAGAGTACCATCCTTTAAGACTACTACACCTGCGGCGGCCATTCCTGAGGCAGAACCACATTCTCCCATGCAACCACCTACTTCGGCAGAAAATGTAGAATGCGCTGTGATAAATACACCTATTAATCCGGCGGCTAACATAGCGTGTATGGTTTGTTCTCTAGAAAGCTCAAGTGTTGTGGCGGTTCCAATAATAGTTCCGGGTAAAGTACCGCAAGAACCTGCTGTAGGCGCAGCAACAATAACACCCATAGAACTTTTAACTTCCATCATAGCCGATGTAAACATGATGGAATTGTTTAAAACGTCGCCAGGAACAAGTTTCTTTTCTTCCATGTTTTTCTTAAAAACTAAAGATTGACTGCCTAAAATGCGGTCTTCGTAATGTGTGCCCTTAAGTCCTAATGTAATGGAGTTTTGCATAATATCTACAATAGCTCCCATTTTTTCGATGACTTCACTTTTTGAAATGTTACCGCGTTCACTTTCGTAATCGATAGCAAGTTCCCAAAGTTTTAAATCTTTGTCCTTATTATATTCTAAAAGTTCTTCTACTGTGATAAATGGTACGGTTAAATCTTTTCTTGATTTAATAGGTAGGACAGGAAACAGGGTTCTAGCGTATAAAACATTCTCAATAGCTTCAATTTCTTGTTGTAATTTATCGTATTCTTCCTTGGTAGAACAAATTGAGATGAAATTTAAAGTCCCATTATAAGGTTGAATTTCGCCCAAATCTAGCTGTTTTAAGTGACTTAATAAATCGTCCGAAATAACGTCTGTATATAGTAATGTCTCGTAAAAATCGCCCATTAACGATACAGGAGCACCATCAATCTCTATAATTTCTATCATTCCACCACCTGTAGATAAACCTATAACTTGGTGTGTTTCGGTTTTATTCTTTAAAGTGATTTTATAAGTGTTCGGGTGGGTGGCACCAATGGGATGTATATCTATTTTTATATTAACACCGGCTTCCTTCATATGGAACTCGTAATCTTTTAATCGTTCGTCGTCTGCATTCCAGCCTAACAGGCCACCAAAGAGCCCCATGTCCGAACCTTGTCCAGAATGCGTCGTAGCAAGGGATCCGTTTGTGTCAAATTCAATGTAAACATCGTCAATCGAGTTATTCATTAAATCCCTACAAATTCTACCTATTCTTAATGCGGCGGCGCAATGAGAACTTGATGGGCCTCTCATTACAGGGCCAATAACATCATTGAATATACTTGGATATGATTTCATAGTCGTAGAATTATTAATAATTTAAAATAGAATTTTTATGCTTTCCTTATTTTTAGTCCGATTTATGGAGTAAAAAATCAAATTTAAAAAGTTTGCACCAATATTATGTATGTCATAATAGCTATTTCTAATACTTTTTTGTAAATTCGACTTTATAATATAATTTTATAAAGTATTTATGTCTGCTGTAATTGGTTTTAAGGTGCCTATGTGTCAAGATTCTTCGATCCGTGTCGAGGAGTATGTGGATACCCAGTTTTATAACACCATACATTTTCATGAAGAATATCAAATAACACTTATTCTAGATGGAGATGGCTCGTTAGCGGTTGGTGAAAAGGTGTGCAAGTTTAAGTCTGGAGAGTTCTATTTATTTGGTAAAAACCTGCCTCATGCCTTTAGAAATGATGGCACAAAGGTTGAAGAAACTAATAAAATAAAAGCACATTATATTAGTGTGTTTTTTAACGTAGACTCCTATGGTTTTCTACTTAATGAAAATCAGGAAACAAAGGGTATTAAAGAACTCTTATCTCAAGCTTTATATGGCTTGGTTCTAGGAAATGTAGATGCACATTACTTAGAAGACAAAATGAGGATGCTTGCCACCTTAAGCGAATTTGATCAAGTTCTTGAATTGTTAACTATACTCGACCATATTTCTACAGCAACAGGTCATAAAAAGTTAATAAATAATAAAATTGAATCACTTGATTATGACGTAAATACTATAGACGAAATTAATGAAGTCTTTGAGTTTATTAAATGTAATTATAAAAAGAAGATCTCTTTAGAAACTATAGCAGGGCATTTTAACATGACTTCTGCTACTTTTGGTCGGTTCTTTAAGCTACGGACCCAAAAAACATTTTCCCAATATCTTATAGAAACAAGAATTTTAAAAGCATGCGAACTTATAAGAAGTGGTTCTCATAACACTACAGAAAGTTGTTATAATTCTGGATTTACAAACATATCCAATTTTCATCGTCACTTTAAAAAAGTGATTGGGATGACGCCTACCCAGTATAAGTTAAGCATTGAAAAAAATAAAGTTAATTAATTTTAAAACAATAATCTCATGAACGCACATCAGTATAATATTCCTATGGCGCAATTTGGTACTCCAATTGTGGAAAAATGGGTTATGGACAGTTTTTATGAGCCTATGCATTTTCATAGCGAATTTCAAATTACTTTAATTAAAAAGGGTAGAGGGTCTCTTTTTGTAGGAAATAAGGTGGTACCTTATAAAGAAGGCGATTTATTCCTCTTTGGTAAAAATTTACCACATGCACTAAAACCAACCATGGATGCTACAGAAAGTTCGGTGTTAAATACGTGTAAAGCCACGACTTTGTTTTTCGATCAGAATAAAATAGAAGATTCTTTACGTACTATCCCGGAGGCTTCAAGAATTGTTAAATTATTGGGGTATGCCGCACACGGCATAAAAATCCCGAGAAGCAAAGCAAAATATTTAAATGGACATGTAAAGGAGTTAACCGATACCTCTGGATTAGATAAGTTTTTATTGTTTTTAAAATTGCTAAACGATATCTCTAAAAATAATAATATCAGGGCTTTGTCGTCTAAAGCAACGCCAAAATCTATGAGTAAAAAAGCGAACCCTAAGGTTGGCGATATATGCGATTTTATTAAACAGAACCATAAAGAAGTTATCACTTTAAATATGGTTTCGGACTTTGCTAATATGTCTCCAACAGGATTCTGCCGATTTTTTAAAGCCAAAACCAATAAAACATTTTCGCAATATCTTACCGAAGTAAGAATAGGTAGTGCATGTGAATTATTGCACAATAACGACTATAATATTTTTGATTGTTGCTACGGTAGTGGTTTTAATAATTTGTCCAATTTCCACAAACATTTTAAAAAACATACGGGAATGTCGCCTTTAGAATATCGCTTAAAAATTAATGATAAATTGATGGATTGTTAACCTGTTCTAATTGCTAAATTTTAATAAGTCTATAGTTTTAGTATCTTAATTTGCTAAAATTAGCAATTAATAATAGGATTCAACTCTTTAATATTGTGTAAAATTTATTGAGTAAACTATAATTATGAAAAGAAAAGTATTAGGCGTTTTAATCTGTGTTTTAACTTTATCCTTAAAAGGTAATGCCCAAGAAACTAAACCACTACTGTTAGAAGATGTTTATAAAAATAACGTTTTTAAGCAAAAAGGTTTTGGTCCAGTAAGATGGATGAAAGATAACAAAGGGTATTCTACATTAGAGAATAATACAGACCTTGGAGGAAAAGACATAGTAAGATACGAAGCTAAGACAGGAAAAAGATCGGTTATCATTTCGGCCGAAAGTCTTGTCCCTGCTGGCGAAACTAAGCCTTTAGTGATTTATGATTATGACTGGTCTGCAGACAATAGTAAACTTTTAGTTTTTACAAATACAAAAAAAGTTTGGAGATATAATACCCGTGGTGATTATTGGGTACTTGATTTAAAAACAAATACATTAAACCAATTAGGGAAAACCTTACCTGAATCTACCCTTATGTTCGCTAAGTTTTCTCCAGATGCTTCTAAAATAGCATATGTTAGTGAACTAAATATTTTTGTAGAAGACTTAAAAAATCATGCCATTAACCAGATTACAAAAGATGGTGGCGATAATATAATTAACGGAACTTTTGACTGGGTTTACGAAGAAGAATTAAGTTGTAGAGACGGTTTTAGATGGAGCCCTGACGGAGAGAACATCGCCTATTGGCAATCGGATACAAAAGAAGTTGGTACATTTTATATGATTAACAACTTAGATTCAATTTACTCAAAACCAATTCCGCTACCTTATCCAAAGGTAGGCACAGAACTTTCTGCTGTTAAAGTGGGTGTAGTACCTTCTAAAGGAGGAGAAACCAAATGGTTCGATATTCCTGGAGATCCAAAAAATAATTATTTGGCACGTATGGATTTCATTCCTAATTCTCAGGAAGTGATGGTGCAACAACTTAACCGACGTCAAAACACAAATAAAATCTGGATAGGAGACATTAACACTATGGCTCTTGATAATATTCTAGTCGAAAAAGATGATGCCTTTTTAGATGTTCATGACGATATTCGTTGGTTAGACAACGAGAAGTATTTTACATGGTCTAGCGAGCGCGATGGTTGGTTTCACTTATTTAAAGTGTCTAGAGATGGTAAAGAGGTAACGCCTATTACTAAAGGAGATTTCGATGTTGTACATATTAATTGTATCGATCCTAAAGGTGGTTATGTGTATTATATCGCTTCACCAGATAATTTTACACAACGTTATTTATATAGAAGTCGTATTGATGGAAAAGGAGAAGCCGAACGCATTACGCCAGCATCTAATTCTGGACAAAATAGCTATCAAATTTCTGCCGATGCTAAATGGGGAATTCAAACGTCTCAGAACGCAACTACGCCAACTCGATATGATCTTGTAAGTCTACCAAAGCATAAGCAAATACGCGTTTTAGAAGATAATCATGAACTGCAAAAACAGTACAACGATCTAGGACTAAATCCTAAAGAATTTGTAAAAGTTGATATTGGAGAAGACGTTTTAGATGCGTGGATGATTAAACCAATTGATTTCGATCCGAATAAAAAATACCCATTATTATTTTATGTGTATGGTGAGCCAGCAGGTTCTACAGTGCAAGACAATTGGGGAGGTGGTAGTTTATGGGACCAATATATGGCGCAACAAGGCTATATTGTTATGAGTGTAGATAATAGAGGAACAAAAACACCAAGAGGAAATAAATGGCGTAAATCTATTTATGGACAAATTGGTATACTCGCTGTGGAAGATCAAAGTAAAGCCGCATTAAAAATTATAGATACTTACAAATTTATCGACTCGGAACGTGTTGGTATCTGGGGATGGAGTGGCGGAGGCCAAATGACATTAGGTTGTATGTTTAAGCATCCAGAAATTTATAAATCAGGTTTAGCAGTGTCTTTTGTATCAGATCAAAGATTGTACGACGCAACGTATCAAGAACGTTACATGGGACTTTTAGAAGATAATGCTAAAGGCTATCACGATGGTTCTCCTATTAATTTCGCACAGAACCTAGAAGGTAATTTAATGATTATTCATGGAACGGCAGACGATAATGTGCATTATCAGAGTTATGAAATGCTTGTAGATAGATTGATAAAACATAACAAAATGTTTAATATGATGTCTTATCCAATGCGTGCACATGCCATTTACGAGCGAGAAAACACATCTTATCATTTAAGAGAAACCATGGAGAACTATTGGTTGAAAAACTTACCAGCAGGAGGTAAATAATAAAAGTAAAAGAATAAATATGTTTCCAAAGGAAGAATATATTAAAAGAAGAGAAGAACTAAGAAAATTGATGACCAAAGGTTTGATTGTTTTTTTAGGGAATGAAGAAAGTAGTATTAATTTTAAAGATAATTGGTACCAATTTAGACAAGATAGTACGTTTTCATATTTTTTTGGTTTGAACGAGCCCGACTTAAAAGCGACTATCGATTTAGATACTAATGAAGACATTATTTTTGGAGATAATCTTTCTATAGACGACATTGTATTTACGGGGCCTGTAGAATCTGTTGAAGATCAGGCTAAAAAAGTAGGTGTAGGTACTGTAAAGCCCGCGTCGTCAATTAAGGCTTATGTACAAGATGCTATAGCAAGCGGAAAACAAATTCATTTCATTGCGGCTTACCGTCCAGAACACCTTTTAGAACTGTCTAAAATTCTGAACATTTCGCCTTTAGAAGTCGAAGGAAAAGAATCTTTAGAGCTTATAAAATCTGTAGTAAAACTTAGATCTATCAAATCGGAATTAGAGATTGAGGAGATTGAAAAAGCGGTAAACACTACGGTAGAAATGCATTATAAAGCTATGGAAATGGCCGAAGAAGGTTTAAAAGAATCCGATCTTTATGGTGCTGTTAAAGAAATTGCTTTAGCCAACGGAAACAATACATCGTTTCCTACAATAATGACTATTAACGGTCAGATACTACATAACCATTATCGCGGAAATACCCTTAAAAAAGGAGATATGGTATTGTGCGATTGTGGCGCCGAAAACTATTCGAATTACGCAGGAGACTTAACACGTACGTTTCCAGTAGATACTAAATTCACAAAAGAACAAAAAGAGATATACGATATAGTATACAATTCGTATAGCACAGCGGCATCACTATTAAAACCAGGGCAGTTATTTTTAGATGTTCATTTAGCGGCATGTAAAAAGATTGTTGAAGGCTTACAAGGCTTAGGTATTATGAAAGGAGATGCAGATGAGGCTGTAAAAGCGGGAGCACACACCATGTTTTTTCAATGTGGTTTAGGTCATATGATGGGGCTAGATGTACACGATATGGAAAATCTTGGTGAACAATATGTTGGCTATACCGAAGAGATGAAAAAAAGTACGGAATTCGGATTTAAATCGCTTCGTTTAGGTCGTGCTTTAGAAGAAGGTATGGTGCTTACCGTAGAACCAGGTATTTACTTTATTCCTGAACTTATGGAGCTCAGAAAAAAGGAAAATAAATACTTTGACTTTATTAATTACGACAAGTTAGAAACGTATAAGAATTTTGGAGGAATCCGTATCGAAGACGATTTTTTAATTACTAAAAATGGTTCTCGAAAATTAGGAAACAGACTACCGTCTACTTCAGATGAAATAGAGGCGTTTAGAAACAATAAGACCAGACTTTAAAACAGATATAGAAAAATTTAAATTTATAGAAATGAAAAGAAGACATTTTATTAGGAATACAGCTTTAGCAAGTTTATTAATGCAATTACCTACCTCTGCAATGAGTTTAGGTTTTGGAGACGGTAAACGATTAAGAACTGCTCACGTTGGAGTAGGTAATATGGGAGCTGCAGATTTAGAAGCGATATCATCTCACGAATTAGTAGATGTAGTTGCCTTGTGCGACGTAGATACAAATGCTTTAGATGCGGCTAAAAAACTTCATCCTAATGCTAAGTTATATTCTGATTATAGAGTGCTTCTTAAGGAAATGGGTGAGGATGTAGATGCTGTTATTGTTTCTACTCCAGATCATACTCATGCTCCAGTTTCTATGATGGCTATGGAGATGGGGAAACCTGTTTATTGTCAGAAACCATTAACGCATCACGTAACTGAAGCTAGAGCAATGCAAAAGTTAGCAGAAGATAAAAACTTAGTGACTCAAATGGGGATCCAAGTGCATTCTTTTTACGACTATAAATTAGCAACTTTATTAATTCAAGCTGGAATAATCGGGAAAGTTAAAACTGTGCACGCATGGTCTCCAAAAAACTGGGGATACGATGGTCCTGAACCAAAAGGAAGTGATCCTGTTCCAAAAAATTTAGATTGGAATTTATGGTTAGGAACAGCGGCTAAAAGACCTTATAAAGAAGGATATTATCATCCTGGAGACTGGAGAAAACTTTTAGATTACGGTTGTGGTACTCTAGGAGATATGGGAGTTCATATTTTCGATACGCCATATAACGCTTTACAATTAAAAGTACCTACTACAATTGTGAATAACTGTAGAAAACCTAACGGATATGGTTTCCCTGAAAAAAATACTGTAACCTATATGTTTCCAGGTACTAAGTATACCGATAAAACATTAAAGTGGGTTTGGTACGATGGTGAAGGTGCTCCAGCTGCACACGAAGATTTAAAATTACCAAATGGTGATAAGTTACCAAGTCAAGGGGCTATGTTTATTGGTGAAAAAGGTAGATTGTTATTACCTCACTTTATGAAGTTACCTCAATTAATTGTCGATGGAAAATACGAAGATTTAGATATGTCTTTAGTTCCAGATCAAGGACCTCCGGTAAGAGATTACGGTGCTGAAGGTAAAAAACATTATCACCAATTTGTAGATGCATGTTTAGGAAAAGACGAATGTTCTGCTCCTTTTTCATATTCTTCTAACCTTACAGAAACTATTTTATTAGGTGTAATTGCCAGTCGATTCCCTAACAAAACATTACACTGGGACGATGCAACAGCACAGTTTAGTGAAGAAGAAGCCAATGTTTTTCTAGGTGGAGAATACAGAGATTTTTAATTCCTACTTTCAGTGAATTAAGAGAAATATTTAAAAACTTTCAAGAATCCTATTTCTTGAAAGTTTTTTTAAAGTCAAAAATATACGGTCTTAGCGTGTAGGCCACCTTAAAGACCTTAATAGATTAAAACATAATAATGAAAAAAATACTTTTTTTATCCTTAACTCTAACCCTTGCGGTAAGCTCTTACGGGCAGTCCAATTCTAAAATTTATAAAGATCCTTCTGTATCTATAGAAAAAAGAATTGATGCCTTATTACCCTTAATGTCGTTGGAAGAGAAGGTAGCACAGATGCGAATTTTTCATGCAAATATTGGTATTGGAGCGGATAAAGATGGTCATTTAAAACTTTCAGATAATGTTGTCGAAAAATTAAAATTAGGAATTGCAGGTATTAAAAATCCAGGCGAAAGTCTTAGTCCGCTAGAATCAGCAAAACTAAATAATGAACTTCAAAAATATATTATTGAGCATAACCGTTGGGGAATTCCTGCGCTTTTTGTTACAGAATCTTATAATGGGGTAGATGCCGAAGGGAATACTGTTTTTGGAAGACCAATCACTTCTGCAGCGTCTTTCAATCCTAGTTTGGTAAATCGTTTATGGGATGTTGTTGGTCGCGAAGCGCGTTTAAGAGGAATGCATATGTGTCATTCTCCGGAAGCAGATATTGTTCGCGATCCGCGTTTTGGTAGAATGAGTGAAGCTTTTGGTGAGGATACGTACTTAACAACTCAAATGGTTACGAGCGCTATAAAAGGTGTTCAAGGTAATTATGATGGTCTTGGTCATGGAACGCATATCGGAGCAGTGGTGAAACATTTTGCAGGCTACGGTCAAGTTTTAGGGGGTACCAATTTCGCAGCAGTCGAGATTTCTCCTAGAACACTTATCGATGAAATTTATCCGCCCTTCGAAGCAGCTGTAAAAGAGGCTAGAACTTTAGGAGTTATGGCGTCGCATGCCGACATTAACGGTGTTGCAAGTCATGGTAATCCTGCTCTTATTAATGGAGTTTTAAAAAATGAATGGGGTTTTAATGGTTATGTCGTATCAGACGCTAACGATATTGCGCGTTTATATTCATTTATGAAAGTGGCAGAATCTAAAGAAGCAGCGGCTATAATGGGACTTACGGCAGGTATGGATGTCGATTTATATTCTGAAGATGCATACGGACTTTTACCAGAGATAGTAAAAACACACCCAGAGATTGTGCCTATGATCGATGAAGCTACGCGACGTGTGTTACGAACTAAATTTATCTTAGGACTTTTTGATAATCCTTATATAGATATCGATACAGTCGAAAAAAATGTGAGAAGTAAATCGTCTTTAGCATTAGCTCAAGAAGCCGACTTAGAATCGATAATCTTATTAAAAAATGAAAATCAAACCCTTCCTTTAGCTAAAGGAAGTAAGAAAAAAATTGCGCTTTTAGGACCAAGAGTTACTATAAAGACAAAAGCGGCTTTCGAATCTATTTCAGGGAACAAAAATACATTTGTTGCAGAAACAGGTTTTAAATTAACAAACGAAAAAAGAGGAATTCCGTCATTAAGCACAGATAATGAAGCTGGAATAGACAAATTAGTAGAAATAGCGAAAACATCGGATGTGGTTGTACTTTTCTTAGGCGGAGATGGTTTTACGTCTAAAGAAGCCTTTTTTGGTAGTGCTTTAGGAGATAGAGCTTCTATAGATCCTGTTGGTGGTCAAGATGAGTTAATAACAAAAATTAAGGCTTTAGGAAAACCGACTATAGTGGTTTTACAACACAGAAGAACGTTATCTATAAATACAATTTCGGAACAAGCCGACGCGATATTAGATGGATGGGATTTAAGTGAATTTGGCGATAATTCTATGGCAAAAGTTATTTTCGGAGAAGTCTCTCCTTCAGGAAAATCTCCAGTTACAATTCCAAGATCTATCGGTCAATTACCATTTCACTATAGCGGTAAAGAAATAAACAATAAAAAAGGATATTTATTTATGGAGAATGGGCCTCTTTATCCGTTTGGATATGGCTTAAGTTATTCGACTTTTAAATATGCTAATTTAAAATTATCGCGTCCAACAATGTCTGCTACAAGCACAATAGATGTTAGTGTAGAGATAACTAATGCTGGAACTTTTAAAGCTAAAGAAGTTGTTCAGTTGTACATAAAAGATCAAGTAGGTTCTGTGCTTAGACCAGATAAAGAATTAAAAGGTTTTAATAAAATTGAATTAAACCCCGGAGAGACAAAAACGGTTACGTTTTCCATCACACCTAAAATGTTAGAATTTACTGGAATTTCTATGGATAAAATTTTAGAATCTGGAAATTATACAGTGATGATAGGGACTTCGTCTAACGAAGGACTTAAAGGTGAATTCAGACTTAATAAATAAGATAAAAATATAAACAAAAAGACTTGCCTAATTGTGGTAAGCATTTTAAAACTATTAACGCTCTAAAACCCCGTAAAAAAGCATGTCTAATGTAGCAGAAACAGTAACCAATAAAAATTCAAATAAAATAGCGATTGCAATTATTGCGGCACTATTTTTTATTTTTGGATTTGTAACTTGGATTAACGGTGCCCTTATTCCGTTTATGAAAACCATTAACGAACTTACAGATGCTCAATCGTATTTAGTGGCATCGGCATCGTATATTTCATTTGTTGTGATGGCGCTTCCTGCGTCTTACATTCTGGATAAAATAGGGTATAAAAAAGGGATGTCTTTAGGTTTATTTGTTATGGCTATAGGGGCCTTAATTTTTATTCCCGCGGCAGAAGCCAGAACATATTGGTTGTTTTTAACGGGTATTTTTGTTCAAGGTATGGGAATGACGTTGTTACAAACGGCTTCCAATCCTTACATCACCATTCTTGGTCCAATAGATAGTGCGGCGAAACGTATCGCTATTATGGGAATTGCAAATAAAGTTGCAGGAGCTTTAGGATCTATAATTTTTGGAGCCATTTTACTTTCTGGAATCGACGAGGTTAAAGATAAATTAGCTACGGTTTCTTTAGCTGAAAAAGACCAATTGCTAAATACTATGGCAGATAGTGTGGTTACACCATATATTGTAATGGCTATTGTTTTAGCTGTATTGGGGGTGTTAATTAGAAAAGCCCCACTTCCGGATATCGAAGTGCCGGAAGATGATATCACGGCAGATGTAAAGGATCAAAAGACAAGTGTATTCCAATTTCCGCATCTATGGTTAGGGGTAATTACCTTATTCTTTTATGTAGGGGCAGAGGTTATTGCTGGGGATACTATTATTTCTTACGGAATATCGTTAGGGTTTTCTTCTGAAGAAGCAAAATCTTTTACAGCTTATACCTTATTAGCCATGGTCTTAACGTATGCTCTAGGTGTGGTTTTAATTCCTAAATATTTAAAACAGAAAACAGCACTAATTATTAGTGCCGTCTTAGGAATAGTATTTAGCTGTTGTATACTTATGTCTTCGGGATTAGTGTCTGTATTATTTGTTGCAGCCTTAGGAATCTCGAATGCTTTAGTTTGGCCAGCAGTTTGGCCATTAACTTTAGAAGGCTTAGGTAAATTCACTAAAACAGCTTCAGCTTTACTGGTTATGGCAATATCTGGGGGAGCAATTATTCCGCCATTATACGGGAAATTGGTAGATATGAATAAAGCAGATTTGGTATTGAGTGGTATGGCAGAGTCGGAAGCCTTGTCTCAGGCGGCAACAAGTAGTTATTGGATATTAATTCCATGTTACGCCTTTATTCTGTTTTTTGCCTTATGGGGACATAAATACAAGAGTTGGACTAAAAAGAGTTAATGATTTTTTCATTACTAGTTAAACTAAAGCAGGGATTAATACTGTTATTTCACGTTTAAAATAATGGTTAAAAGGTATATCACCAAAAGATAAAACAACCTATTACACGAAATAAATATTAGATCATTTTCTAATACTAAAAATTAAATAAAATATTATGCTAAATAGTAAGATTGACAAAGCAACAGGTTTTGAAAAAAGATTTGAAAATATTGGAACTGTAGTTTATGAAAATTCTACTTCAGGGTCTAAGGCTGTTGCTAAGGAAATTGCCGATTTAATTCGGGTTAAACAATCTCAGAAACAGCCATGTATTTTAGGCCTTGCAACAGGGTCTTCTCCAAAAGGTTTGTATTCGGAATTAGTTAGATTACACAAAGAAGAAGGGTTGAGTTTTAAAAACGTAATTTCTTTTAATCTTGACGAATATTATCCAATGCAACCAGATTCTGTAAATAGCTATGTGCGATTTATGAATGAATTGTTATTTAATCATGTCGATATTTTACCAGAGAATTGTCACGTTCCAGACGGGACATTATCTAAAGAAGAAATTGCAAATTATTGTACAGCATACGAAGCTAAGATTGAAGCATTAGGTGGTATCGATTTACAAATTCTGGGTATTGGAGGGAACGGACATATTGGTTTTAACGAATCAGGATCGTTACAAAACTCTAAAACCAGATTAGTCGCTCTAGATCATATTACAAGAGTGGCAGCCAGTAGTGATTTCTTAGGATTAAACAATACGCCAAGAACGGCAATTACCTTAGGTGTAAAAGTGATTATGGAAGCCCAACGCGTTATTTTAATGGCTTGGGGAGAAGGTAAGTCTAATATAATAAAACAGTCTGTAGAGGGGCAAGTGACCAACTTAGTGCCTGCATCTTTTTTACAGGAACATGGCAATGTTACGTTTGTTTTAGATAAAGAAGCATCGTCTAAATTAACACGTGTAAACACACCTTGGTTAGTCGAAAAAATAGAGTGGACAGATAAGCTAATAAGAAAAGCGGTTTTAGGTTTAGCGCAACATTTAAAGAAACCTATACTGATGCTTACCGATGCCGATTATATTGAAAACGGTATGAGCGATTTATTAGCAGATTCAGGTCCGGCATACGATATAAACATAAAAATATTTAACAGATTACAGAATACAATTACAGGTTGGCCTGGAGGAAAACCAAACGCCGACGATTCTAAACGTCCGGAGCGTGCAGAACCTTCTAAAAAACGTGTCCTTATTTTTAGTCCGCATCCAGACGATGATGTGATTAGCATGGGAGGAACATTTAAACGTTTACAAGAACAAGGTCATGATGTGCATATCGGATACCAAACTTCTGGGAACATTGCTGTGTCCGACGCTGAAGCTTTACGTTTTGCAGCCTTTGTTTGCGATTATAACGACAAATTTGGAATTAAAAATGTAGAGGCCGAAAATATTTTTAAGAAAGCCTTAGATTTTCTTCATAATAAAAAAGGAAGCGAAATAGATATTCCTGAAGTGAGACATATTAAAGGTTTAATTAGAAAGGGAGAAGCACAAGCGGCATCTCATTTTATAGGTCTAGACGATACTCATATTCATTTTATGGAATTACCATTTTATGAAACGGGAGCTATAGAGAAAATGCCTTTAGGAGACGAGGATATTAAAATAACAATGGATCTTATCGATAAAATTAAACCACATCAAATTTATGCTGCAGGCGATTTAGCCGATCCGCATGGAACTCACAAAGTGTGTTTAGATGCTATTTTTAGAGCAGTAAAAGAACTGAAGCCTAAAAAGTATATGGACGACTGTTGGGTGTGGTTATACCGTGGTGCATGGCAAGAATGGGGTGTCGATGAAATTGAAATGGCAGTACCAATGAGTCCAGATCAGGTTCTAGATAAACGTCATGGTATTTTTAAACATCAATCTCAAAAAGATGGTGTGGTGTTTTTAGGAACAGACAGTAGAGAATTTTGGCAACGTGCAGAAGATAGGAATAAGGAAACGGCCGAAGTTTATCATCAATTAGGATTGGCGCATTATGCGGCCATGGAAGCTTTTGTAAGATGGCATTTTTAAAATAAATTATAATTAAAAAGGGTAATTAAATCATGTTTAATTACCCTTTTTTTATGTTGTAAAAATAGACGTTAGCTCTGTTATTAAAACGTTATATTAATTGTAAAACGATCTAATATCAAAAAGAAGCGCTTGCATAGCTCTTAAATATAAAATTCTGAAGTTTGCTTAATATCCTTCAAAACAAACGTACTGTTTAAAACGCCTATATTTTCAATTTTAGACAATTTGTATTTTACAAAATTGTGATAATCTTCTAGTCCTTTGGTATTTATTTTTAGAATAAAATCGACTTCACCAGCCATATGGTAGCATTCTTGAACTTCTTCAAGATTCTGAATTTGTTCTTCGAAACTTTCAATAAAAGCTTCGTTATGGTAACGCATCGATACTTGGCAAATGGTGGTCACAGATCTATCGATTAGTTTTTTGTCTAGAATGGCAACATACTTTTTTATAAAGCCTTGCTTCTCTAATCGTCGGATACGTTCGTATACAGGAGAAGCTGTCATGTTTAATTTATTCGCTATTTCCTTGGCTGTTTTTTTAGAATCCTTTTGTAAAATTCTTAAAATAGTAGTGTCAATCTCATCTAATGGTTCCATAATTTAAACTAAAAATTACTGTTATTATATTCTTTAATAGTCTTCAAAAGTAAAAATAGTTTAATTAAGTGTGTTTGTAAGTAATTATTACTTAATAAGGCTTAATATTTCTTTAAAAACATCACAAATTATAACTTTGTAAGTAAATTAAGCTTAGGCTTATGAATAATTATGATATGAATACAGTAGTTTTAGTTATAGGTGCAAATGGCCAATTAGGTTCTGTTTTAGTAAAATCATTGCAGGACAAATTTGGGATGGATAATGTGGTGGCTTCAGATTTAAGAACAAAAGAAGGATATCAAGGAATCTTTGAGATTATTGATGCTACTAATTTTGAACGTATTCAGGAGGTTGTTACAACTTATAAAGTGACTCAGATTTATCACTTAGCGGCTATATTGTCTGCAAAAGGGGAAGAAATCCCATTGCAAACTTGGGATATTAATATGAAAACAATGTTTAATGTTTTTGAAGTAGCCCGACTAAATAATATAGAGAAAGTATTTTATCCAAGTTCTATTGCGGTATTTGGAGACGGAGCAGATAAAGAATCTACGCCAAACAATGCGTATTTAGATCCGGCTACGGTTTACGGTATAAGTAAAGCCTCTGGAGAAAATTGGGCGCAATATTATTTCTTAAGATATGGTTTAGATGTCCGTTCTATTCGTTATCCTGGAGTTATTGGATACCAGTCCTTACCAGGAGGAGGAACTACAGATTACGCTGTAGATATTTATCATAAAGCAGTTTTAGGAGAAACTTTCGATTGTTTCTTAAAGGCGGATAGTACCTTACCTATGATTTTTATGGAAGATGTGATTCGTGCTACCATAGAGTTAATGGATGCGCCTAAAGAAGCTATAAAAACAAGAACGTCTTACAATATTGCAGGAGTAAGTTTTTCGCCTTCAGAAGTTACAGCAGAAATTTTAAAAACATATCCAGATTTTAAAGTAAATTACACACCAGACTTTAGACAGCATATAGCAGATAAATGGCCAAAATCTATCGACGATTCATCTGCAAGAGCAGAATGGGGATGGAAACCAGAATACGATTTGGAAGCCATAACCAAAACAATGATTAAAGAATTAAAGATTTATTATAGTTTAATACAAGCCTAATTAATACACCTACAAAAAATAAAAATTATGTATTCAAATATAAAAAACGACTTACAAGCAGAAATACAAACTTTAAAAGAAGAAGGTTTATATAAAAGAGAGCGTGTAATAACAACACCACAAAGTGCAGAAATTTCGACAACAGAAGTGAATGATGTTATTAATTTTTGTGCAAACAATTATTTAGGATTATCCTCGCATCCAGATGTTTTAGAAGCCAGTAAAAAAACAATAGATTCTCATGGTTTCGGAATGTCTTCGGTACGTTTTATTTGCGGAACTCAAGATATTCATAAGATATTAGAAGAAAAAACAGCGGCTTTCTTAGGAATGGAAGACTGTATATTATACGCGGCAGCTTTCGATGCTAATGGTGGTATTTTCGAGCCTCTATTAACTGCAGAAGATGCCATTATTTCAGATGCTTTAAATCATGCTTCTATTATTGATGGAATTCGTTTATGTAAAGCAAAACGCTTTAGATATTCGCATAACGACATGCAAGATTTAGAAAAGCAATTACAAGATGCAGAAGGTTCTAGACGTAAGTTAATTGTAACAGATGGTTCTTTCTCTATGGATGGTACTATCGCTCAATTAGATAAAATTTGTGATTTAGCCGATAAGTATGATGCATTGGTTATGATAGACGAATGTCACTCTACTGGTTTTTTAGGTAAAACAGGGCGTGGTACGCACGAATATCATAATGTTATGGATCGTGTAGATATTATTACAGGAACCTATGGTAAGGCTTTAGGGGGTGCTTCTGGAGGATTTACAGCGGCAAGAAAAGAGATCGTAGATATTTTACGTCAGAAATCACGACCTTACTTGTTTTCTAATACTGTAGCGCCATCAATTGTTGGAGCTTCAATAAAAGTATTAGATATTCTAACAACTTCTACAGCACTAAGAGATACGTTAGAAGAAAATACCTTGTATTTTAGAAAAAAAATGACCGAAGCAGGATTTAATATTCTGCCAGGAGATCACCCTATAGTTCCTGTTATGTTGGAAGAAGCTCCGTTAGCACAGGAATTCGCTGCAAAACTTCTAGAGGAAGGTATTTATGTTATCGGATTCTTTTACCCAGTAGTACCAAAAGGAAAAGCAAGAATTCGTGTGCAATTATCTGCGGGACATAAACGTCACCATTTAGATAAAGCGATTGAAGCCTTTATTAAAGTAGGAAAATCTTTAAATGTGATTTCGTAATTTTAATATATAAACTCATTTAATTTCTCGGAACACCTTAGTAATATCTAAGGTGTGTTTATTAGAAAACTACAGTTTAAAATTCATTTTAAAACCCTTCTATAGTTTAGAAAATTTATTAATTTTTTAAAGATATAGAAGGGTTTCTTGTGTTTTATTATTAAAAGCTTAAAATGAAGCGCCTTAATAATCAATACCTTAAAATTCTGTATTTTTATAACTTGATTCAAAATAAACAAAACATGAAGAAAGTAGGACTTTTAATTATTGCTTTTATCCTGTCTTTGCCCTCTGCAATGGCAAATGAAGGGATGTGGTTTTTAATGCATATCGAGCGTTTAAATTATCGCGATATGCAAAAAATGGGATTGCAGTTAACACCCGAAGAGATTTATAGTATTAACAACCAGAGTTTAAAAGATGCCATTGTGCAGTTTAACGGAGGTTGTACAGCGAGTATTATTTCTGATAGCGGACTGGTTTTAACAAATCACCATTGTGGGTATAGTGCTATTGCCGAATTATCGACAGCAGAACAAAATCATTTAAAGAATGGATTTTGGGCAGATTCTCAGGAAGCTGAAATGAAGCCAGAAAGCTTATATGTACGTTTTTTTGTAAGAATGGACGATGTGTCTAAACGTATCTTATCATTGGTTAACGACACAATGAGCGAAAAAGAACGTGAAGCTATTATAAACAAAGAGATTGCTAAAATTGAAGCAGAAAATAATGAAGGTGGTAAATACACCGTTTCTGTACGTTCGTTTTACCAAGGTAACGAATATTATTATTTTGTTTACGAAGATTATAACGATGTGCGCTTAGTAGGAACGCCACCGGAAAGTGTGGGTAAATTTGGTGGAGATACAGATAACTGGGAGTGGCCAAGACACACCGGAGATTTTTCGTTATTTAGAGTATACGCCAACGAAGACGGCGAGCCTGCAGAATATTCGAAAGCCAATGTGCCTTTAAAAGCTAAATATCATTTACCTGTAAATATCGATGGAGTAAAAGAAAACGATTTTGCCATGATTTTAGGATATCCTGGTCGTACTAACCGTTGGATGCCAGCTTCAGGAGTAGAGCAAAATGTAAAATATGCGTATCCTGCTTGGGTAGAAAGTTCAAAACTAAGCATGGATGTGTATAAAAAATACATGGATGAAAGTGAAGAGGTTAATCTAATTTATGCGTCTAAATATGCAGGAATTGCTAACTACTGGAAAAACAGACAAGGCATGATTGATGCCTTAACAGCTCATAAAACTGTTGAAACCAAACGCAAAACCGAGAAGAAATTTGCAAAGTGGGCCAACAAGAAAAAAAATAGAGATACTTATGGAGATGTTATTGAAAATATAAATAACTACTACGACTTAACGAATGAGAAAGCAAAACAAGGGAATTACTTATTCGGTATGTTACGTTCTAGTAAGCTATCGAGTTTGCCTTATAGTTTAGGAAAAGGGTTAGAGTATTACGCAAGTCAGAATGACGCAAAGCAAGCCGAATTACTACCTAAATTAGAGGAGTCTATCGCTGGTGGTTATAAAGATTTCTACTTGCCTTTAGAAAAAGAAGTATATGCTAAGCAATTGGGTTTGTATGCTTCGAAATCTAATTATCCGCTTCCGGAAATTGTTTCAGAAATAGGAAAAGAAAACAATAACGATTTTACGGCCTATATCGATGCGAGTTTTGAGAAGAGTATCTTTACGTCTCAAGAAAAGGTAGAAGCTTTTCTTAAAAATCCAGATGTTACCGTATTAAATAACGATCCGTTGTATATTTTATCTGGTCAGTTATTAGAAAAATATAGAGAAAATCCAGAGCATTTAGTATCCGTAGAAAACGACTTTCAAGCGTCGTATAGATTGTTGGTTGCAGGTTTACGCGAGTCTGGTTTAAGTGAAATACAATATCCAGATGCCAATTCTACCTTACGTTTAAGTTATGGAAAAGTGAGAGCTTTACCTGCAGATTCTAGAAACGATGCTAACGAAAATAATTATACGACGTTTAAGGGGATGATTAATAAATATAAGCCTAACGACCCTGAATTCGATTTAGAGCAAAGCATGTTGGATATCTACGAAAAGAAGGATTACGGACGTTATGCGAATGAATACGGGCAACTTCCTGTAAACTTTTTAACCGATAACGATATTACAGGAGGAAACTCAGGATCTCCAGTTATAAACGGAAAAGGAGAATTAATTGGATTAGCGTTCGATGGAAATATTGAAGCTATGGCGGGAGATGTTATTTTCGATTCAGATTTACAACGTACCATTAATGTCGATATTAGATATGTACTTTGGCTAATCGATAAATACTCTAATGCTAAACACATTGTAGACGAGTTAACCATTATTAGTAAATAGAATAATTGTAGCTATTATATGCATAAGCGACCTAAATTTAGGTCGCTTTTTTTGTTAAATAGTCTCGGACCAAGAAAAATGTTATGCACTTAATTAAGGCGTATAATTCCTTTTCTAACAGGATCTCGTAACGACCTATCTATAACCTTGCTGATATTTTTTTGTGCGAATTTATAACTGTTATTTTATGCATTGGATTCTCATTATAGCGTAAATATTGTAATAGTAAATTGGTAAGATTTATCGCTTCATAAACGCTAGAAAAAACAGATTGAAGCAGTAGATACTTGCTCAAACTAAAAATCCCCGTAATATAATTATTACGGGGATTTTTTCTTTTAAAGATTAAATGTGGTGGATCTATTTATTTAATAAAATCCAGTTGTTTTATATAAAAAGTAACTGTGTTAAAATGTATATCGGTAATAAAACAATCAATGAAAATTTAAACATATAACCAAAGAAACTAGGCATTTTAATACCGTGATCTTCAGCAATAGATTTTACCATAAAGTTTGGACCATTTCCAATGTATGTTAAAGCTCCAAAGAACACCGCACTTGTTGCAATGGCTTTTAGAATGTGCTCTGCTACGTTCGCAACAACTGCTACATTATCTGCAATAGGAATACTAGACGCTACACTATGAAAAGCTACTGCTGTAGGCGTATTGTCTAAGAATGCACTAAGAAATCCTGTAGAATAATAAAATTGCCATGCTTCTGTAAGTCCCATACCTGGAGCATTTTGCTTTAAATAAATTAGGGTTGGCGTCATGGTTATAAATATCCCTATGAATACAACGGCAACCTCAAAAATAGGACCCCATGAAAATTTGTTTTTTTCACGTGTTATTTGCGGTGTCGTAAAGTAAGCGATTGCAGTTAAAGCGACTAGAATGATTTCACGCAAATGCTTAAGCCAAAACGGAGCGTCTGCTTGAGCCATATCAGGAATAACATCATGGTTAATAAAAGCAACAGATAAAATTACGCCTAATAAATAGATAAAATTCATAGCGCCTGTAAGTCGTATAGGTTCAATTTCTCTAGCATCGGCAGCCAAGTTCTCTTTTGGCTCTTTTTTGTAATACTTAGAGTCTACTATATAGTAAATAATTAATAGTAAAGCCCCTGTAAAAGCCCATTCTGGAAGTAGGTTAAAAAACCATGTAAAACTTGCACCTCTTAAGTATAACATAAGTAATGGTGGGTCTCCAAGTGGTGTTAAAAGTCCACCACAATTGGCTACAGCAGCGATAAAGAATAAAATAGTATGTATAGTGAATTTTCTTTCCTGATTAATAGAAATTACTGGTCGTATAAGTAGCATAGCTGCTCCTGTAGTTCCCATAAATGAGGCTAAAAGGTAACCTAGGCCTAAAAATAATGTATTTACCCATGGCTTTGCTTTTATGTCTCCGCTTAAATGTATACCTCCGGTAATTACAAATAAGGCTGTTAATAAGACTATAAAGGGAACATAATCTCCTAAAATTTGATGTTCAAGATGTTCGGTGAGTCCCATACTTACCAAATAATAAATTGTGGGAATACTTAAAATGACTGAAACTAATAGTTTGTTTCGGTTATTTTCCCACCACTCCTCTGCAATTAGAGGTCCTACGGCTATGGCCAATAAAATAATAAAGAAGGGGATTGATGGCCATAGGGGGATTTGTTGTGCTAAGTCCGTACTAGCATGTATTAACAACATAATTTAAATTTTAGGGGTGTATTTTATTAGCACTAATTTATGAAAAATATCAACTATAGCGCATCTAAATTGTATTGTTTAATGTTTAATTTTTTTGTAGATATATAGAAATAATATTAATTTTTATGAGCTTTGTTATAAAATAAAATATAATTTATAATTATGTCTTATATTTTTGAGAATATTTAAGTTTCTAGGTGTATCACATATATTAAGGTGTTCTTGAAGATATTCAATATATAATACAAAATTGAAGAATTATAAAAAACACTATTTTGTGTCGTATTTTTGTCTGTACACCCCGTGCGTTTTGAATTTTTTTTGAATTATTTTTTCAAATAAAATGGAGTTTTAATGGAGGTCTCATGAATTTTTAAACGCAAAAGAGAAAATTTAATATTTATTTTCGGGTGCTAACACGAAATTTTTACGCGAGATAAGCAAATATTGCTATAAGTATTGAAAAATTTTGTTAAAAATGAACTCTATTTATACACATTTAAAACTAAACTGTTCTCCTGTATGTTTTTGAGACAGTATAGCAATGCTAGAATGTTTTAATTGTAAAACTCTCGGGTAACCTCCTGTAACTTGGCAATCTTTCATTAATATAATAAGTTTCCCTGAAGGCGTTAGTTGCACTGTTCCTGGTATAACAGGTGAAGTAATTATAGCCTGTAATTCGTTTTCTAAAGGTTCTTCTAACTGATAAGCCATTCGGTTATTTGTATTTGAAATGGTAAATGCTGTAGAAACTAATTTTTGTTGTTGTAGTTCTGAAAGTAAATCAAATTCTGGACCTTTAAAAACAGCGAGCTTCGTTTGCTTCAAATAGTCTAAATCTACTTTTAATACGGCATTTAAATTAGAGGTGCTAGAAGTATATGCTTCAATGGGTAATTCGTCGTTTTTTGTCAAACAATAGCTTTCTGTTACACCTTGATACATACTGCGGCTATCCATTACTAAATCGCTCTTAATACCGCCTTTTACTGCGAAGTACGTTCGGAATCCTTTTTTTACAGCACCAAAGTTTAAGATATCGTGTTGTTTTACCTCTAATGCTTTATATGCAGAAACGGCTTTGTTATTTATTTTAGGTTGCATATCTGCGCCAGAAATACAAATTAAAGTATCGCATTGAAATTGTAACGACGCTCCAATCATGGTCATTTCAATAACAGCATCGTTTTCATGATTTCCTAGAAGTGTATTTGCGATTTTTAAAGCATATTCATCCATTGCTCCAGAATAGGGGACTCCATAATTCTGGAAACCATACCGACCTAAATCTTGAATGCTAGCGTATAAACCTGGTTTTAAAACTTTAATCATGGCGATCCTCACTTTCTATTTTGTAACTGTCTGCATCAACTAATAGTTTAATCTTCTCAAACTCTTTTAAACTCACGGGATAAAATTGAATAGAATCATTGGATTGTGCAAAGCAGGGTGTTTTAGTATTCGGATTAAAAAAGTTGACAGGTGTTTTTCCTATAATGTTCCACCCACCGGGGCTATCGCTTGGGTAAATGCCGGTTTGGTTTCCGCCAATAGCTACAGATCCTTTTTCTATACGTGGTCTTGGCGTCGATTTTCTTGGCGTTATTAAGGCGTCGTCTAAACCACCTAAATATATAAAACCAGGCAGGAAACCAATAAAGTAAACGGTATATATTACTTCAGAATGCCTCTTAATGATATCTGCTTTCGACATGTTTTTAGAAGCCGACATGGTTTCTAAATCTAAACCAAATGCATCATCATAACACACGGGGATTTTCCAAAGTTTCGATTTTTTGTAAGATGATATCGCTTCAGAATTGTAAATGTTTTTTAATAAGTCGACTTCCTTTTCAAAAGATATAACCGAGTGATACACGATTAAAATAGACTGATATGCCGCACGTATTTCGCGAATGTGTTCTACTTCAGAACGTTTTATTTTATTTTTAAATCGAGTTAAGTCTTCTAAAATAGGTTTCGATATGTGATTGGGCCATTCAATTAAAATAGCATGTTCTCCGAAGGGTTTGTACGAGCGTTCTAGATTCATTATTAACGAATTTGAATGCTTTTAGACGCTAGCCGATTTGATAATTCAGAAATCAACAAATAAGCTTCAGGATTGTCCCCATGAATACAAAATGTTTCCGCTTTTATAGTAACTAATTCTCCTGTTATAGTTTTTACTTTTTCATTCGAAACCATACTATAAACATGCTCAAACAAGGTGTTAGAATCATGAATTATAGCATGAGGTTCTGTTCTGGAAACTAAAGTTAAATCGGCATTATAATTTCTGTCGGCAAAAGCTTCATATATAATCGGAATTTGATTTTCAATAGCAAGTTTAGCAATAACCGAATTGTAAGGCACGTATAATTTTACACGTAGCATTAAGCATTTTAGGACTTCAATAATTACACTTGCAATTTTTTCATCTACAGCAGCCAAATTGTACAAGGCACCGTGTGGCTTAATGTGGTGGAGGTGCAAGTGCTCGGCATCTAAAACATGAATTAAATCTTTTATTTGTTTTTTGATGGAAATATATAAGGCTATACTAGAGATATCCATAGGGTGCCTTCCAAAATTTTCTCTATCAGGAAAGGAGGGATGTGCTCCTATTTTTACACCGTGTTTTTTTGCTAATAACGACACAGATTTCATCGTTTCAACATCGCCTGCATGTCCGCCACAAGCAATGTTGCACGACGAAATAAGAGGCATAAGTTCAGACTCGTTGCCAATGCCTTCGCCTACATCGGCGTTGATGTCTATGTGAGTTTGCATGATTAAAATAGGTTTAGTTGAAAGACCTTGTTTAAGGTCGCTATCGATAACAAGATACTGATAATTAAAATAATGCCACCAAAAATATTTTGTCTGATAGTGTTCTTATGAATGCCTAATACCGATGATTTGTTCATAATCCAGATTAAAAAACCAGCGATAACAGGTAATAGGATACCATTTGTAACTTGTGCAAATTTGATGATTTCGATGGGTTTTATTCCTAATGAAGAAAATAGAACGCCTAAAATAATAATGCTTCCCCAGACACTTTTAAATTTAAAAGTATGCATGTCGTCTTTCCAACCCAAACATCCGCTCATTACAAAAGCGGCAGCCAATGGAGCTGTAATGGCGCTTGTAATGCCAGCGGCAAATAAACCTATAGCCAGAAAATATTTCGCAAAACTTCCAAACAAAGGTTCTAGTCCTTTTGCTAAATCTACAGCGTTATGTACTTCGGAGGTTTGTATGGATGCGGCAGAAATCATGATACACATAGAAACCATACCGCCTAGAACAACAGCTATAATGGTGTCTTTTCTAGCGTATTTTAAATCGGTTGGGGTTTTCCATTTTTCTTTTACTAAAGAAGCGTGTAAAAATAAATTATAAGGTACCACCGTAGTTCCTATTAAAGCGATTACGGTTAGTAAATTTTCTTTTGATAGTTGCGGAAGAAAAACGCCTTTAAAGATGTCTGAAAGATTTGGTTTGGTAATAATGGCTGTAAATAAAAAGGCTAAACTCATTAAGGTGACTAATGCAATCAATACACGTTCTAAGATTTTATAATTTCCGGTATACAATAACGAAAAAGCAATTGCTCCAATAAGTACACTAAATACATTTAAAGAGAACCCCGAAACATTTAAGTTGTACTTGCCTACAATGGCTTCTAAACCTAAAATACCACCACTAATATTGCCAGCTTCGTAAGCGGCGTTTCCAATAACAATGGCAGAAAGTATTAAGATTAAGGCTAAAACTTTTAAAACAGGATGCTTAATTTCTGTTCTAATAATTTCCGACAAGCCTTTTTGAGAAATAATGCCCAATCTTGCCGACATTTCTTGTAAAACTATAGTCGCTAGTATAGATAGTACCATAGCCCAAAGTAAAGAAAACCCAAAGGCTACTCCAGATAAGGTGCAAACAGTTACTGTTCCTGGGCCTATAAAAGCGGCGGCCACTAATGGTCCTGGACCAATATTTTTAAACCAGTTTTTCAAATGCTATTGTGCGATTAAAACGTCTTCTTTTTATTAATTCTTAGATGCAGTATTCAAGATGTAATACATAGAGAAATTCAAAACCCCTTTAAAAAAACATTTTTGTGTTTTCTAAATCAGCGTCTTTTTTCTAATTAAAGTTGAATGTTAATTAACCTTAATCATGACTACATAATAATTAAAAAGAGAGAAATAAAATGTCTCATTGGCTTTTACTTGAACCTTTCGTGTTCTAAAATATGAAAAGGAGTTTTAAAGCAATAGCAGATGTTTAGTTATTTTTTATTTCTAAAGTAAAAAGAAATATTGAAGCTAATTTTTTGTAAAACGGCAATAAGTGTTCTTGTTTTTAAGAATTTAATTGCTGTCTAAAATCGTTACGTTCTAGTAACAACAAATATTAATTTTCATAATCAATAAGCGATGCACTTTCTTTTAGTGTTAAGTTTTTTCGCAAAAGCGTATCTATGGGAATTTTAAAATAATCTGAGACTGTAATTAAAAAGTCTAAAGTAGGTGCAGAGCGACCTTCCTCGTAGGAGCTTATACGAGACCTTGTAACACCCAAATCTTCGGCAAGTATTTCTTGAGTCAGTTTTTTTAAATGTCTAAGATGTTTTAGATTTTTAGCAATCATAGTCATAGTACGTTCAATAGCGTTTTTAGTGATTGTTTAGACGTTAAAATTTTAGATTGCTACAAATACAAGCAATACTTGATTGCAAATGTAACTAATTTTGTGGTATGAATAAAAATATACTACATCTAGATTTAGATACCTTTTTTGTGTCTTGCGAACGCTTAATAGACAGTCGTTTACAGAAACGTCCATTACTTGTTGGTGGAACGGGAGATCGTGGTGTAGTCGCAGCGTGTAGTTACGAGACGCGTCGGTTTGGTGTACATTCGGGCATGTCTATGAAAGTAGCACGGCGCCTATGTCCTGAAGCTGTGGTAATTCGTGGCAATGCATCTATTTATTCTAAATATTCACATCAGGTTACCGATATTATTAAGGAGCAGGTACCCATTTTTGAAAAAGCTAGTATCGACGAGTTTTATGCCGATTTAACAGGTATGGATACCTTTTTTGGGTGCTATAAATATGCATCGGAATTACGAGCTAAGATTATAAAAGAATCTGGATTACCGATTTCGTTCGGTTTGTCGGCTAATAAAATTGTATCTAAAGTCGCAACAGGAGAAGCAAAGCCTAACAATCAGTTACAAATTGATCACGGTTACGAAAAATCGTTTTTAGCACCTTTGTCTATTCGGAAAATTCCATCGGTAGGCGATAAAACCTATCAGACCTTACGCAATTTAGGCATCGATAAAATTAGCGTCATTCAGAATATGCCTGTCGAAATGCTAACCAGTGTATTAGGTGCTAATGGCAGAACCATTTGGAAACGTGCTTTGGGCATCGATAATCCGCCACTTATTCCGTTTCACGAGCGTAAATCCATTTCTATAGAACGCACATTTACAAAAGACACCATAGACATGGTAATGTTAAGAACCACGATTTTTGCTATGGCCGAAAGTTTGGCTTATCAGTTAAGACGTGGAAATAAACTCTCGGCGTGCATAAGTGTGAAGATTCGATATTCAGATTTTAATACTTACTCTAAGCAAATTAAGATTCCATATTCTAGTGCAGATCATGTTATAATTCCTAAGGTTTTAGAGCTTTTTGAAACCTTATATCAAAGACGCTTGTTAATCCGGTTGGTTGGTGTTAAACTGAGTCATCTGGTTACAGGGAATTATCAGATTAATTTATTTGATGATACCGAACAGATGTTAAACCTTTATAACGCGATGGACAAGATTCGTAATCGTTTTGGAGAGCTTAGTGTTCAGAAAGCATCGTCTATGGGAGCCAAAACCATAGGCCGATTCGATAACCCTTTTAACGGCGAGCCACCTGTAATTTTAGCACATAGAAAACAGTAATGTATTTAAATTGTCATACCTATTATTCATTAAGATTCGGAACATTTTCCGAAGTAGAATTGCTTGCTTTAGCAAAAGAGCATGGTGTGGAGTATTTGGCATTAACCGATATAAATAACACCTCTGCTTGTCTTAATTTTATTAGAAAGGCTTCAGCATTTAATATTAAACCCATTGTTGGGATTGATTTTAGAAATGGAGCGCATCAACAATTTGTTGGAATTGCTAAGAATAATGCGGGTTTTTTAGAACTGAATAGTTATTTGTCGGATTATAGTCATTCTAAAAAAAACATACCAAATGAAGCTTTAGCATTTAAAAACGCATTTATTATTTATCCGTTTGAAGCGGTCTTAGAACAAAATAAAACAACATTTAAAACCAATGAATTTATTGGCGTTTCTGTTGAAGAACTTCGGAAATTACCATTTTCAAAATATATAGATTTCAAAGATAAATTAGTCATTCAGCAACAAGTAACGGTGCGCAATAAACGTGATTTTAATGCGCATAGATTGTTGCGAGCGATTGATAATAATACGCTACTCAGTAAACTTCAGAAAACGGAAGAATGTAGAGAACAGGATAAAATGCTTTCGGTAAAGGTGCTCGAGGATGCTTTTCAACAATTCCCTTTTATCATTGAAAACACCAAGAAATTATTAGCGCAATGTGAGATTCAATTCAATTTTGGAGCACATCGTATATCTCAAAATCAGCAAACGTACTTAGCGTCTAAAGATGCGGACTATCAGTATTTAGAGCAACTTTGTAAAGATCATATTTCAAAACGCTATAGTCATATTTCCGAAAAAGTAAAAGAGCGCCTTCGAATAGAATTAAAAACCATCCGAGAGCTAGACTTTGTATCGTACTTTTTAATTAATTACGACATTATAACCTATTCAAAAAGTCAGGGCTATATTCATGTAGGTCGGGGAAGTGGAGCGAATAGTATTGTGGCCTATATTATAGGTATTACCGATGTAGATCCCATCGAGCTAGATTTGTATTTCGAACGTTTTATTAATCCTTTTAGGGCATCGCCACCAGATTTCGACATCGATTTTTCGTGGAAAGACCGAGAAGATATCACGCAATATATTTTCAAACGATTTAAAAATGTAGCCTTATTGGCCACTTATAATACCTTTAAATATCGTGCTGTAGTGCGAGAATTAGGAAAAGTATTTGGCTTACCAAAAGAAGAAATAGATAAACTGGCAGGAGAAAAAAGTCATGCGTTGGAGAGCGACGAAATGGCTGCTTTGGTACTAAAATACGGTGCGCTTATAGAAGAGTTTCCTAATCATTTAAGTGTGCACTCTTGCGGTATTCTAATTTTAGAGCATCCTATTCATTATTATTCGGCAACCGATTTACCGCCAAAAGGATTTCCAACGGTACAATTCGATATGATTATTGCTGAAGATACAGGCATTTTTAAATTCGATATTTTAGGGCAACGGGGTTTGGCAAAAATTAAGGAAGCCATCGAGATTATTGCATATAACAGACCCGAAACGCCACCCATAGATATCACTCAGGTAGAACATTTTAAAAGAGACCCGAAAATTAATGCACTTCTTAAAAGCGGGAAAGCAATAGGGGCGTATTATGTCGAGTCTCCTGCCATGCGTGGCTTGATGCAGAAATTACAAACGCAAGATTATATCGGACTTGTAGCTGCGAGTTCTATAATTAGGCCCGGTGTGTCTGGGTCGGGTATGAAAACGGAGTTTATAAGACGCCAACGAAAACCAGAAACAAGGCGAGAAGGGAATGCGAAGTTATTAGAGATTATGCCCGAAACGTATGGGATAATGGTCTATCAGGAAGATGTACTTAAGGTTGCTAATCAGTTTGCAGGTTTAACTTTAGGGGAAGCCGATGTCTTGCGTCGTGGAATGAGTGGGAAGTTTCGTTCGCGAACAGAATTTGTGGCTGTAGAAGAAAAGTTTATTGCCAATTGTAAAGCACGAGGTTATCCGGATGCTTTAACGTTAGAGGTTTGGAATCAGATTAAAAGTTTTGCAGGTTATGCGTTTGCAAAAGGACACTCTGCATCGTATGCCGTCGAGAGTTATCAGAGTTTGTACTTAAAATGCTATTATCCGTTAGAGTTTATGGTGGCGGTATTAAATAATGGTGGCGGATTTTACAGTGCAGAACATTATATACACGAGGCTAAAATGTGTGGGGCAAATGTGCAACCTCCGTGTATTAATAAAAGCGATCATCCTAATGTTATTAATGGGACTACCATTTATTTAGGATTCGGGTACCTTAGAAGTTTAGAGCATCTTGTTATAAAACGCCTACTTACAGAGCGTCAGTTTAATGGCGAATTTCAATCTTTAGACGATTTTATCGATCGTGTTATCATTAGTATAGAGCAACTAACTATTTTAATTCGAATAGATGCTTTTCGGTTTACAGGACAACCTAAAACGGAATTGTTGTGGCAAGCTATTTTTAAGTGTCAAGCGAACAAATCAAAATCGATACAATCTAAATTGTTTAAACCGGCTCAGAAACATTTTAATTTGCCGAGTTTAAATACCTCGTTTGTAGAAGATGCTTACGACCAAATGGAATTGTTAGGCTTTCCGTTGTGTCCTTATTTTAAATTAATAAATGAAAGCTTACAACCTCATATTAAAGCAAAAGACATGAATAAGCATGTTAATCAGACTGTCTTATTGTATGGCGTTTTGGTGAATACGCGATTTCATAACACCTCGCAAGGTAAGCGTATTCGGTTTTGTACGTTTACAGATCAAGATGGGCATTATTTTGATACGGTACATTTTACCAAAGTTGTTAATCAATATCCGGTTCATGGAATAGGTGTATATGCGTGTTATGGCAAAGTGACATCCGATTTCGATTTTTGTAGTATAGATGTTATTTGGAGTAGGAAATTGTCTGTTATTCCCGACCCTAGAGGAGATTAATAGTTTTGGTAGATCGAGCTTCTGCTTTTAAACACGTCTTAATATAAAATTAAAGTTCTAGTAAGTGTAATCTCTTTTTAGTAATTTAATAGTTTGTATAAGGTTGCTTACCAGAGCACATACAAACAAACTAATTAAAAAGAAATAGTATGGAGTGGTTTAAAAAAATAAAACACATTACGCATTTAATGAAGCAAGTGGACTTTAAAGAACTGAGTCAGATTTCAGAAAAGATAGATTTACCAAGAATCATGAAATCTGTAGGCGAATTAAATGACGATCAGTTAAAAGGGTTGACTAAACTGCTTACAGAAAAAGCTAAAAAAGGGCAACATAAATTACCGCCTATCGATGGTGATTTTTATGAATATGATTTAAAACTCACTTTTGAAGAACGAGCCATCCAAATGAAAGTTCGGAACTTTATGGAAACAGAAGTAGAGCCAATTGCAAACGAGTATTGGAAACGCGCAGAGTTTCCGATGGAAATTATACCAAAATTAGCCAAACTTAATATTAGCGGTGTGGCTTACGAAGGATATGGTTGTCCTAATTTATCTTTCGTTATGGAAGGCGTTATTGCAGAAGAAATTGCTCGTGTAGATGTGTCTATTTCTACATTCTTCGGAGTTCATAGTGGTTTAGCCATGGGATCTATTTATCTGTGTGGAAGTGATGCCCAAAAAGAAGAATGGTTACCAAAAATGCAAGAAATGAAAGCAATTGGGGCTTTCGGCCTAACAGAACCTAATGTGGGAAGTGGTGTCGCTGGAGGTATGGAAACCACTTGTAAAAAGGTTGGAGATGAATGGATCTTAAACGGACAAAAAAAATGGATTGGAAATGCAACGTTTGCCGATGTTATTATAATTTGGGCAAGAGATATCGATAGTAACCAAGTTAAAGGTTTTTTAGTGAAAAAAGGAAATCCGGGGTATAAAGCCGAAAAAATTGAAGATAAAATGGCTTTAAGAACGGTTCAAAATGCCTTAATTACAATTACAGATTGTAAAATCCCAGAGTCGGATAGATTACAAAAAGCCAATTCGTTTAGAGATACAGCCAAAGTCTTACGTATGACGCGGGCAGGAGTAGCTTGGCAGGCTTTAGGTTGTGGTCGAGGTGCTTACGAGAGTGCGTTAAAGTATACTAAAAAACGTGAGCAATTTGGAAAGCCTATTGCGAAATTTCAGTTGATTCAAAATCATTTAGTAGAAATGTTAGCAAACTTAACGGCAATGAAAGCTATGGTATATCGCTTATCAGAATTGCAAGACCAAGGCTTATTAACCGACGAACAAGCGTCTCTAGCAAAAGTATTTTGTTCTATGCGAACAAGAGATGTGGTTAGTCGCGCTCGTGAAGTCATGGGTGGCAATGGTATATTGCTAGAATACGACGTGGCTCGTTTTGTTGCAGATGCCGAAGCTATATATTCTTACGAAGGCACCAAGGAAATAAATACATTAATAGTTGGAAGAGCTATAACAGGATATAGTGCTTTTGCCTAATACATTTTAAAGCAAAAAAAAACAGTTTCCGATTTCTTAATAACTACTATTTTGAAGTCGGAAATTATCTTTTAAAACAGATTCTGGGAAGTGCAAATTCTTTATTCATGCTAAGTATGATGTTAAGCGCATATATTTAGTAAGTCCAGTGTCTCTTGTCTACTGCTTGCAGATAACCTGGTCGTGCAGACTTTTTTGTAGTTTGTTTTGCTGATTCAATATCGAACTCCAGCCATACTAATTGGTCCTATTTGTGTTTTATAGATATGGACTAAATATGTTTTCTGCTGTTTCTATTAGTAGAAACTATTTACTGTTTTAAAGCCAGTCTAATAAAGAGTGCTCGTTTTGTTGCTGTTGCTCACGGAATTTTTTTTCGTACTCATCCCGTTGTATTTTATAATCATCTTTAAGTTTGCGATACGTATTTACTGGCCAGCTTTTAAGTGTTGTTTTCTCGAGATCACATTCTATAGCAACATGAAAAGTGTGATGTGTAGATTCATGTACATATAAAGAAAAAGGAATCTCGTTATCTTCATTTAAAAATGTAGACGAAAGTTTTGCGTCTTGTGTATCATCTTCTAAATTAAACTCTAAATTACCTTCAAAAAGGATGTGATTTGTATCATTTAATTTTGTTTTAATAGCATCTGCCAAAGGCTTTATATGTTTAGAAAGTTTACCCACTTTAAAATTAATTCGGGCAGATTCCTCGGCATCTGTATATATATGGTATTTTAAAATTACTTTTTTAGGAGTATAACCTGCAGGCACCTTTATTTTATGCATGGTTAGAATGTCGGGCCTAGAATCTGTATCCTCTCTAGGGGTCAATTCTTTTTTTTGTTTTTCAATAATAGGTCTACAATGCTCCAAAGAAAGGGTAATATGTTTTTGAGCAGGAAGTAGATATTTTGTGTGACTAGAATTTATAGCTTCTCCTAAACGTTTAGGAATTAGCAAATCCAATTTTCCTTTTTTAAGCTTGTCATATATTTCATTCACTTTGGTGCCATCTTTAAAAGGAGATTGCAGAGAAGATTTTAACGAAGAAGAGCTAAAGGAGGCGGGGTGTTTGGGATTAAAATCTCTCATAATATTTAGTTTTACATGAATTTGTGAATTATTTACTCATAAATTTAATTATAAAAATTCATATATCGTGTGAAAATCAGGTATTTAACTTTGTGTTTGGTGTTAAAGTTTTAAATTGAATTAAAATTTGGATTTAGCTCTAATACGTCCGTTTGCGGTTAGATTTTTAAGTAGGAATTGTAGTAATGAATCCGGTCAATTTTTTAAGCATACCAGTTAATGAATTGCACCCTTAACCTCTAATTTTAAATAATGGAATATAAAGAATATGATGTTTTTGTAATTGGTAGCGGAGTTGCAGGTCGCTATGTCGCTAGAACTTGCGCGAGCGCGGGTTTAAGCGTTGCTATCGCAGATAATCGTGAATTTGGTGGGACTTGTGCAAATAGAGGTTGCGATCCTAAAAAAATTATATTAGGACCTACAGAGGTCTTCGACCTTGCCGATAACTTAAGCCAAAAAGGAATCTCGTCCTTACCCGAATTAAATTGGGAGGCAAATCAGAAATTTAAAAAGACATTTACAGACAAAATACCAGCTGGTACCGAAAATCAATTAAAGGAATTAGGTGTGGTTTTGTATCATCAGTCGCCTAAGTTCTTAGATAAGCATACGCTGTCTGTAGAAGGGAAGACCATAACCGCGAAAAACATAGTTATTGCAACAGGACAAATTCCTCGAATATTAACTATGGAAGGTGCTCAATTGCTTAAAGCAAGTGACGATTTTCTTAAATTATCTAAACTTCCTAAGCACATGATCTTTATAGGTGCTGGATATGTAGGTTTAGAGTTTGCCCACATGGCTACACGCTACGGTTGTCAGGTCACGCTTATAGAGCAAGGTCCGAGCGCATTAAATGCATTCGATTCAGACCTGGTATCCGAACTTATATCTGTTTCTGAAAAATTAGGCATACGATTTATTTTTAATGCTGATATTTCAAGTATAGAAAAGCTTAATAAAAATTACCGAGTACATTATAAACATAAAGGAAAAAATGAATCGATAAAAGCACGCATGGTGTTTAATACCGCTGGAAGAGTTCCTGCCATAACAGAACTGTCTTTGGATAAAGGGGGAGTTGCGTATTCTAAAAAAGGCGTTGAGGTTAATAAGTATTTACAAAACATCACCAATGATAAGGTGTATGCTTGTGGCGATGTTTCCGACCATAGTGTGCCATTAACACCACTTTCTGGCATAGAAGCAAAAATAGTTGCAGAAAATATTATTCATGGAAATAAAACAGAAATTAACGTCCCGAATGTGCCGTCTACGGTATTTACGTTGCCAAATTTAGCTTCCGTAGGACTGTCTGAAGATGAAGCTAAAAAACGATATAATAATGTTATTGTAAAACATGAATTTGTCTCCGATTGGTTTAATGTTAAGCGTAGTAACGAAAAAGCTTACGGTTATAAAATATTGATTAATGAGCGTACAAACGAAATTGTAGGCGCTCATATGTTAGGTCCGTATGCGGCCGAAACCATTAATTTATTTGCCATGGCCATAAATTTAAAACTGACTACAGAAGCCGTAAAAAATATGATTTTTACTTATCCGTCTTGGGCAAACGACATAAAAGCCATGCTTTAATCTCATAGCTTAGTCGCTTTTTAAATTATTAAAAATTGCACTTTAATTATTTCTTAACAAGAAAAGGTAAAGACTATACTGCTAAAAGCTGTCGCTGTAAATCCATCTGTTTACCATGGATAGCTGCGACAGCTTTTTTTTGTTTTTATGCCTTGTATTTAGAGGCTATAATAATTTTAAAAGGAAGTTAAATTGTACTGCCAATTGAAGGTCTAAAACGTTAAAATTTAAAGAATTCTATAATATTTATATTTTGTAATTAATGTTACTCAACGTTAAGAATTAGCTTCGTATTTTTAAGGTCTAAATGACGTTATATGGAAGACATGCTCTTTTACGATAGGATGCAATTTGCGTTTACTATTACTTTTCATTATTTGTTTCCACAACTCACTATGGGGTTGTCTTTATTGATTGTTTATTTTAAGTGGAAATTTCTTCGCACTAAAATTGAAACTTATAATGATGCTTCAAAATTTTGGATGAAGATTTTCGCTTTAAATTTTGCCATGGGAGTAGTTACAGGAATCCCGATGGAATTTCAATTTGGAACTAATTGGGCGAAATTTTCAGAACTTACCGGTGGTATTATTGGTCAGACTTTAGCAATGGAAGGGATGTTTTCCTTCTTTTTAGAATCGTCCTTTTTGGGACTATTTTTGTTTGGAGAAAAACGTCTTGGTCATAAACTCCATTTCCTTACTGGTTTTCTGGTGTTTTTAGGTTCCTGGGCTAGTGGCTATTTAATTATTGCTACCCATTCTTGGATGCAATATCCAGTAGGATACGAGATTTTAGAAAACGGAAAATTTGTCTTAACTAATTTCGGAGCATTATTTTCTAACCCTTGGTTGTTGCCTTCTTATTTGCATAATCAGGCAGGTTCTATGGTAACATCTTCTTTTGTAGTTGCTGGAATTGGAGCATTTTATCTTCTAAATAATAAGCATCATGAATTCGGAAAATTATTTGTAAAAACGGGTGTGATTTTTGGTCTAATTTCAAGTCTTTTAGTGGCATTTCCAACAGGCGATTTGATAGCTAAAAATGTAGCCGAACACCAACCCGTAACTTTTGCGGCTATGGAAGGGATTTTTAAAAGCGAAGAAGGCGGATCTGAAATTGTACTGATTGGACAGCCAAATATGCTCGAGAAAAAATTAGATAATAAAATAGCTGTTCCAAATGTATTAAGCTTCTTAACCTATCAAGATTGGAATGCCGAAATAAAGGGACTAGATCATTTCGATCCGTCAGTTTATCCTACAAATATTCCAGGCCTGTATTATGCCTATCATATTATGGTGGGATTAGGAACCATTTTTATTGGATTAATGTTGCTGGCAGCGGTACAATTATTCAGAAAAAAATTATACCATACCAAGTGGATCTTATGGGGCATCATGTTTATGTTGCCGTTTCCATATATCGCTAACACTACAGGTTGGTATACTGCAGAATTAGGAAGACAGCCGTGGTTGGTGTATAATTTACTAAAAACTGCAGATGGTGCATCGCCTACCGTATCTTCTGGAAATACCTTATTTACATTACTTGGTTTTATAGGTTTATACCTTCTTCTAGGACTACTGTTTTTAATGTTAGCAGGGAAAATTATTAATAAAGGACCACAACTAAATCAACACTAATTATGGAATTATTTTGGTATATCGTATTAATGACAATGTTAGCGGGCTATGTAATTTTAGATGGTTACGATTTTGGAGCAGGTATAATTCATTTGTTTTTTGCTAAAACAGAAAAGGATAAAAAAGCTATTACTAATGCCATCGGTCCGTTTTGGGATGCTAACGAAGTATGGTTAATTGCCTCGGGAGGTGTATTGTTTTTTGCATTTCCTACATTATATGCTTCGGCATTTAGTGGGTTTTATTTACCCTTAATGATGATTTTGTGGCTTTTAATTTTTAGAGCGATAGGATTAGAACTAAGAGGACAAGTTCAAAACACGATGTGGGAAGCTATCTGGGATAAAGCTTTTGGGATTTCGAGTTTATTATTAGCACTCTTCTTTGGCGTGGCTTTGGGGAACGTGGTTAGAGGTGTAAATTTAGGTCATGTTGTAGATGGCGTATCTACTCACGAAGCGCATTATTTCTTTTTGCCACTGTGGAATCCATCGTTTAGTCCGCATGCAGTAGAGTTAGGAGTCATCGATTGGTTCACATTATTATTAGGTATTATTAGTGTCGTGACGCTAGCAATCCATGGGGCCAACTGGATAATTTTTAAAACCAATTCCGATTTAAATGAAAAGCTAAAGCAGGTGGTGTTTATTCTAAACTTTGTACTCGTAGGACTCGTTATTGTCTCTATTGCGATTTGGCATGTTATCGAACCTAATCCGTTTCATAATTTTATAGATAACCCGCTATTATGGATCTTCCCGATTATAATGTTAACGGGGCTTTTCGGATTATTTAAAGTAAAAACGTATAAAAAACATGGCGCAGGATTTTTGTGTTCTTCGCTGTTTTTGTTTGGCGGATTAACATCTACCGTAGCCTCTATTTTTCCGAAAGTATTGCCTTCAACAAATACAGTAAACCCAGATTTAACCTTGTATAGTGTTGCTGCAGATGAGTATGGTTTAAATGTCGGAGTGTATTGGTTTGCTATTGCAGCCGTTTTAGTGGCCGTGTACATGTACATACAATATAAAGTGTTTAGTGGGAAAATGGACGATGTTGGGTATGGAGAGCATTAACTGTAAATGAGCATAACATGACAGGTACGTTAATATCATTAATTAGTATTTTCATAGGCATAATCGCTGCAAATGTATTCGGAGCTTTAAAACGTAACTATTCATTTGGATTTACAGGAAATACCTTAATTGGTGTTTTTGGGAGTATTTTTCTAATTAAAACTTTTGGTAGATTAGGTTTCGATCCTTGGTCTATTATGGAACATGGCATGTTTCATCCCACATTTTTCGTGCTTAATTGTATTGTGTCTGCTCTAGGCGGCATACTTGGTCTGATTGCTATAAAACGGATAGTGAAGGCATTAAATACGGACAAAAAGAAAAGTTGAATTTTTTATGATTCAAATTGAGATCATTCAAAAATTCAACTTTTAAAACGTAATCTGATAGATATAACTTAATAATACCGCTTTAGTTGATGTCTTTGTTTTTTCGGATTAGACGGTCTGCTGCAAAGGAGTTATCATGTATGTTATTTATGAGATAGGCAAAGAATGCGACATGAATTAATTGTGCAGTTATAGCGCCCCAACTTTCAATAAGAGTCGATCCAAAAATAAGTGAAACTAGAACTCCTGATAATACAATTGCCGATTGTTTTGTAAATAGACCAATGGTTATAAACAATCCAAAAGTAAATTCTAAAATGGGTAACACATAGCTAAAAGGTAGTGTGATTATCTCTGGAAGCATAGAGTTTTCGAAACTTTTAAGCATACCTTGACTAAACGTTTCTAATTTGGGTAAACGCACTAATCCGTGACCAAACATACTTATTCCAATAGCTAATCTAATAATTAAATAAGAGGTTTTATTCTGCATTTTCTTTGTTGTATTTATAGTTCATTTTAAAAATTACTTCGCTTGCCGAAGAGCTTCAGCAAATTTGTAATCAAAAGCGCTAGCTTCAATTGCTGTTGCCGCTTTTTCAATATCGTATGGGGCTCTTTTAAAAGTGACCTTAATAGCTTCGGGATTAGAAGGAGCTGTGTCTTGGTCGAGTTCTAGAATAGCATAACAAATTCTAGGATCACCATCTTTTGGTTTTCCTACAGATCCAATATTTACCACATGTTTAAATCGGTTCTCGTCCTGAATTACACGATGAAAAGGTTTATGAGTATGCCCACATAACAAAACATCTGCGTGTTCTATTTGCATCATTTTTAACACGTCTTGCTCCGGATAATCTATCACCATATAATCGTTAATGGCTTTCATGCTACCATGTGTCATTAATATATTAAACGGCATGTTCTTTATTACAAAAGAGACCTTTAAATGTCTAGGAAGATTAATAAGATAAGCTCTATTTTCTTTAGAAATCATAGTTCTTGTTAATCCCTTGTTCGAGGTGAGGTCTTCTTTATTTATAGGCTTTAGAAGCGCTTCGTCGTGATTTCCCATAATGGTAGGAATACATCGTTTTCTAATCGCATTTACGACTTCGTTAGGCCAAACATTGTAACCAACTAAATCGCCTAGACAATAAATGGCATCTACCTGTTCTGCATCGACATCTTTAAAAAAGGATTCTAAAGCAGGTAAATTAGCATGTATATCAGAAAAGAAAGCTATTTTCATTTTAAGTAAGTGTTAGATGTAATGTTGTTGTTTTAATAAATTTAGAAAACAGATGTAATACATTCAAATATAAAAATATTACAAGAGTATTGAAATGCTCAAATCGTTAAACTTGGAGATTTTAACGCTACAGCGCATAAAAACGGAAAAACATAATTGTTGCATATTCAAATCAAATATAAGGTCCTTGTAAATAAACAAGGTGTAGAATGTGTTAACGTCATGTAAAATTTATATAAATATTATTTAATCAAGGGGTTAAGTGTTGTTTTTTTGTCTGATTTATGAAAACTTCTACTTAAAAATAGACTATTGACAAGACTTAGTCTTATCTTTGCCGAAAATTTGTTAGATAAATATATTTAACTAAAAGAAAGAGATACAATTATGAACGCAATATTCACAGATGCTAGTTTTCAGAATATGGTTAACGTTGCAAATCGTTATGGAATTAGCAGTAATGCGGTTACCGATTTAACGCACGCATTAATGTTAAGTAATGGAACAATGGCGCAGTTTAACATCCCCGAATTAGGTGGTGGAGGTCAGTGGATGCAAGGAGGAATGACGATGGTAGGCGATATGTTTAATAACAATCTTAAAGCCTTAGTAGACGGAATTTGTATGGACTTGTCTAATTTAATTAATCAAGGTGCTATTCAATATAAGCCATTACCTAAAATGCAGAACCAGAATGGTTTTCAATCCAATTCTGGTAATTGGTGGGGAGATTTAGGTTCGCCAAATTCTACAGGAAGCCAGAATGGTATGAGTTATGCTATTTTTTCTAACATTCATCGTTTAGCGATTCAGCAGAACGGAACTGTAACCGTTTTCGATACCTTAGATCATAATATTGGTGGTGTGGGACAGCAACAAGGCGGTAATTATTCGGTTACTTTTACAAGTCAGTATGGTACGGTTAATTTAGATTCTTTGCCAATTGTTTCGGGTAACGGACATGCGCAGAATAAGCCTCAAGAGGTAAATAATAATAACAATAACAATAATCCGATTCAATCGCAACCCCAATTTGTGCAAGAACCAATGGCGGTAGAGCCTAGTCAAGAGGTAACAAATACACAACAAGGATTAGAAGAAGATATTTTTGGTAAAATAGAAAAACTTGCGGGTCTTAAAAGTAAAGGCATCTTAACAGAAAATGAGTTTGAGGCTAAAAAAGCCGAACTGTTAAGTCGTTTGTAATTAAAAATTTAAGTGTTAGTAAAGGAGCTTAATGGCTAAATGCAATAGTATTTAGTTAATTAAGCTCTTTTTTTGTTGATAGATTTTCTAATTTTACTGAAAGGAACAGGCTAAAAAGGCCACTTAGTAGTACAATAGGCTTAAATGAAAATACGATTCACACTGATAATTAACAGGAGTTGGATTAAGAATTATTATCTTTAAATTATGATGAATACACTGCTACAAGAAACGGAAACTTTTGTTAGTCACTTATTAGAAAGTCAACTTTCGCCTAAAAATTTCTACCATAATATAGATCATACTAAAAGTGTTCTAGACGCTGTTACGCAATTTGCTAAAAAAGAAGGTTGTACAGAAGAAGAGATTACGGTACTGCAATTGGCGGCGTGGTTTCATGACACGGGATATGTAAATACAGATGTAGGGCACGAAGAGGAAAGTGTAAAAATAGCGAGCCAGTTTTTAGAGCATGCTGGATGGTCTAAAGAAGAAATAGCTAAGATTGAACGATTAATTTTAGTTACTAAAGCAGATGTTGTTCCTAAAACGCTTCTTGAAAAAATCATGAAAGATGCCGATTGTGCGCATGTGGCTTCCGATAATTTTTTCGAGAGTACGGAGCGTTTACGTCAAGAACTGAAATATAAAAACGAACAACCTATTTCCGAATTAGACTGGCTTATTCAGAATAAAGAATTTATTTCTAATCATAAGTTTTATACCAATTTTGGTCAGGTTAAACTGCAACCAAAAAAAGAGATGAATTTTTATAATCTTCAGCAAAAAATTAAAAAAATTAAAACCAAAAAATCTAAAAAATCCAAGAATAAAAAAACAGGAAGAGGCGTAGAAACTATGTTTCGAGTTACAATGAAAAGTCATATAGAATTAAGTGCTATTGCAGATACCAAGGCTAATATTCTATTGTCTGTAAATGCCATAATAATTTCGGTAGCTCTATCGGGATTGGTGCCTAAGTTGGATAATGCTTCTAACGGATTTTTAGTATACCCAACCTTAGTCCTTCTTATTTTTAGCGTATCATCTATCGTGCTTTCTGTGCTGTCTACACGGCCTAATGTGTCTAATGTAACTGTGACTAGAGAGATGATTAAAAGCAATTCGACTAACATTTTATTCTTCGGCAACTTTTATAAAATGAATTTGAAAGATTTCGAGTGGGGTATCGACTATTTAATGCAAAACGAAGACACCTTATACAATTCGCTAACCAAAGATCTATATTTTTTAGGTTTGGTGTTAGAACGGAAATATAGGTTATTAAGATTAACATATACGGTATTTATGATAGGTATAGTTGTCTCGGCTTTATCTTTTATTTTAAGCTATCATTTTCTTGCAAACGTTACATAAAAAACAAACATGGATCAGTTAATTACAGGACCATTTCAACCTATAATATCTTTTAAATTTTTAAAATTAAAATTTGAAGAGCTATTAACCTCGGAGAATCCAGTGGATCAGCTCCAAGCAAAACACCTCATGTCTATTTTAGACCGTAATCCAGAATTGGTTTCAGGAATTCGTTCTGTAGATGTATTTAATTCTTATAAAAAAGAAGTGGAACAAATTATGTCCTTTTTGTTCCCTTCAGCTTTGCAGGATAACGAAATTAAAGCGGCTTTATTTCCGTATTCTAATCAGTATTTTTATCTGTCTAATCGTCTTAAAAACATTATAAAAGAAACCACCTCCGACGTTAATTCTGTTTTGCGTAAGCTTTATAAAGACAACGAAGATTCTATAGATTTAAATCCTTATGCGATTATTTTAAATCAGTATTACGGATTTAATGTCGATTTCGATAGACCAAAGCAAATCAAGTTAGATGATGTCTCTGGTCAGACAAGAACGTATAGAATTACTTTTAATGCCGATTTTATAAACATCTATCCCAATGGAAATGCTGTAGAAATTACTCCAGAGATTCTAGATGAATTACTAGAGCATGCGCAAGACGAACGGGTGTGGAGACGTTATTTTCCAGATAATTCGTGGACTATTGAAGGCTTCGGACTTTTAAGCATGATTGATACCACTTTAGATGGTAAAATAGATGAATTTAAAACGCATTTAATTCAAGCCAGTGCCAATAATTCGAATAAGATTCTAGAAGATGTCCGAAAGATTTTTAATATAGACGATCTAGAAGTTGGAAATTACATTGTAGATGGAGACGCGTTAATTCGTCCTTTTGGCGAAGATATGGGAGCGCTTACATTGCGAAAAGGAGATTCTATTTCTTGCCAATCGTATGCTTGTAAATACGTATATAATCAGTTGTTCGAGAAGCATCTTCCAGTTGTATTGTCTAATGTGCCTAACTATGCTAAGCACTCTCAAGGCGATGTGTTAAGCGAAATGTTATTAGAAAATGGTTTTAAAAGTGCTATTCTGTTACCGATTGTTTTTGGAGGAAAACTTCAGTTTATAATAGAAATGGCTGCTTATAAAATCAACCAATTAAACGACATTAATAAAGTGAAGTTGGATACGATTATGCCTTTTATTTTAAGTCATTCTAAACGGTCTATTGCCGAATATGAAAATGAAATTAGTGCCGTAATCCAGAATCAGTGTACATCTATTCACTCTGCAGTAGAATGGCGATTTGTCGAAGAAGCGCATCATTTTATTCAAGATCGGAATAATGGAAAATCACCTAGTTTTAAAGAAATCACTTTCGAAAATGTCTTACCGCTCTATGGACAAATAGATATTGTAGGGTCTTCTGTAGCGCGAAATAATGCCATTCAGGAAGATTTAAATATGGCACTAACACAAACCAAGGGGATATTACAAGACCTGTTGGTCGAAAAAAATATGCCCTTTTACGAACAGCTTATTTATCAAATAGATAAAAAAGTTTACGAACTAGAAGCTTACTTTAATAACAATACAGAGCAGGAAATTCACTTGTTCTTTGAAAAAGATATATACCCGTTGTTTAAACATTTAAAAGCAGCAGGCATTAAAAACGATGGTATTGATGATTTCTTGAAGCGCTCGGTCGAAGAAAAGCAACTCTTTTATGTGGCTAGAAAACAGTACGACCAAACCATTAATATTATAAATAAAAACTTGTCGAGTTTTCTGGATAAGCAACAAATTAAGGCACAAGAAATTTTTCCACATTATTTCGAGAAATTTAAAACAGATGGTATCGAGCATAATATGTATGTTGGGCAATCTATAGCAGAACATCAGGATTATCACGAATCGGTAGTATATAATTTACGATTATGGCAACTACAGGTCATGTGTAAAATGGAATCTTTATACTATACCAGTCAGGAAAATTTCCCCGTAAAATTAGATGTAGCTTCACTTATTTTAGTTTACGATGTACCATTAACGATTAGATATCGCATAGACGAAAAACAATTTGATGTAGATGGGGCATATAATGTACGTTACGAAATGATTAAAAAACGTATTGATAAAGCTGTAATAAAAGGGACTAACGAGCGTATTACGCAACCGCATAAGTTGTGTGTGGTATTTTCTACCAATGTAATAGAACGTGAATATTTAAGTTATTTCGAGTTTTTACAATCTAAGAACTACATAGGCGATCATATTGAAATTGTCGAGGTTGAAGAACTTCAAGGTGCCAGTGGAATTAAGGCCATTCGTGCAGATATTAATCCAAACCTTATGTTCAATGATACGGTGTTTTCTATAGAAGACATCGAAGCAACATTATAAATAGAACGATTTAGTATATGAATAAAATTCTACTCTTTTTACTTTTTATAAGTCTTACCGGATGTGCGACATTAGAGTCCAATTTCGTATCCGATAGCTTAGAACCATTACAGGATATCAATGCGGAAACTTTAAATGTGTTTCTTGTAGGCGATGCCGGTAAACCAGAGAATGGAAAGGCTCCTAAAGCACTTTTGGAAATGGAGAAACAGTTTGCTATGGCAGACAAAGAAGATTTATTGTTTTTTTTAGGCGATAATATCTATCCAAAAGGGTTTCCTGCCGAAGATGAAAAAGGGCATGACGATGCTAAACTGGCAATGGACTTGCAGTTAGAAGTTGCAAAAAAATTCCCCGGATCTGTATATGTTATTCCTGGAAATCACGACTGGTATAGCGGTTTAAAAGGACTTAAACGTCAGGAGAAATTAGTAGAAGATGCTTTAGGAAAAAACACGTTTCAACCTGAAGATGGTTGTGGAATTGAACGCATTAATATTAGCGACGATTTGGTTTTAATTCTTGTAGACTCGCAATGGTACATTACCAATTGGAACAAGCAACCTACTATTAACGACGATTGCGATATTAAAACACGCGAACAATTTTTAGACGAATTTAAAAGTGAAATTAAGAAGGCTAGAGGGAAAACTACTTTGGTGGCGATTCACCACCCGATGTTTAGCAATGGTCCACATAATGGGCAGTACACGTTTGCAAGTCATATGACACCCTTACCGGTTTTAGGAACGGTTAAAAATATACTGCGTACAACGACTGGTATTTCAAATGCCGATATGTCTAATTGGTTTTATAACGATTTACGTAAAAACTTAATAGCATCGGCACAGCAAAATGATAATGTTATTTTTATCTCGGGACATGAGCATAGTTTACAATTTATACAATCGGATAATTTAACGCAAATTATTAGTGGTTCTGGGTCTAAAACCACGGGAGTAAGAACACATAGAGACGATCAATTTGGATTAGGAGCAAATGGTTATGCCGTATTAAATATTCATAAAGATCAAACGTCCGATGTGCAGTTTGTAAAAGCCGAAACTAATGCTGTGGTATTTAAATCTCAAATCCATCAGCCTGAACCACGAGATGTCACTAATTACCCAAAGCAGTTTGCAGATTCAATTTCTTCATCGGTATTTACTAAAGCAGAAACCACAAAATCTTCATTTTATAAATTTCTTTGGGGTGAACGTTTTCGAGACTATTACAGTACAGATGTCCAAGCAAAAACGGTTAATTTAGATACGCTTAAAGGCGGATTAAAACCTGTAAGAAAAGGAGGAGGAACACAATCACGTTCTCTGCGATTAGAAGATAAAGATGGCACACAATACGTTATGCGTGCACTTAGAAAGAGTGCGACGCAATACATACAAGCTTCTATGTTTCGCGATCAGTATGTAGAAGGCCAATTTGACGATACAGAAACCGAAGCTTTAGTTGCCGATGTCTTTACTGGCGCTCATCCGTATGCACCTTTAACTATAGGGGCGTTATCAGATGCAATTGGTGTCTATCACTTAAATCCGGAGTTATATTATATGCCCAAACAAAATGGGTTAATGGATTATAACGATGAATTTGGAAATGAACTTTACTTCTTTGAAGAACATGCCTCTGAAGGTCATATGAATTTAGCCGATGGCAATTTTACAGGCGAGATTATTAGTACAATGGATTTGTTTGAGGAGCTTCATTCAGATGAAGAAGTTAGCTTAGATCAAGTTAATTTTATAAAATCACGTTTGTTCGATATGCTTATTGGCGATTGGGATCGGCATTACGACCAATGGCGTTGGTTAGAATTTAAAGAGGATGGAAATACCATTTATAAGGCCTTGCCAAGAGATCGGGATCAAGCATTTTCTAAAATGTCCGAAGGTTTAATGTTAAGTGCAGGTGTTGCTCTTATTCCTGCTGCTCGTGTACTAAGAAGTTACGATGAAGAGTTAAGAGATGTAAAAGGTGTAAATGCCGAACCTTATCCATTAGATGTTGCCTTTTTAACCGATATCGATAAATCGGTTTGGGATGAACAAGTAGCATATATTCAAGAACACATAACAGATGAGGTTATCAATGAAGCGTTTTCAAAACTTCCTAAAGAAGTTCAAGACGAATCGGTGTTAAAAATAAAAGACCTGGTTAAAGCAAGAAGAAAAAATCTAAAAGATATCTCGGACCGCTACTATAAGTTGGTGAATAAATTTGCTGTGGTTACCGGAACCAATAAGGATGATTATGTGTCGGTTAAAGGATTGGACGATGGTAAAGTAGAAGTTTCTGTATTGCGGAAAAAAGACGATACGATTAAAGATCGATTTCATCATAAAATTTACGACCCTAAGGTAACTAAAGAAATTTGGGTATATGGTTTAGACGATGATGATACATTTAAAGTCTCGGGGAAAAGTAAGCGCATTAAAATCCGATTAATTGGTGGCCAAAACAACGATGATTACCAAGTTGAACACGGTAAGAATATTGTGATTTACGATTATGAATCAAAGAAAAACACAACCTTAAACGCTAAATCTGCTAAAATAAAATTAACAGACGATTACGAAACACAGGTCTACAATTACAAGAAATTTAAAAATAATACCAATCAATTAGTACCGCTTATCGGTGCTAATCCTGACGATGGCTTAAAATTAGGAATTTCAAATACATATACAACATATGGTTTTGAGCGTAATCCGTTTACGAGTCAGCATAAAATTAAAGCCGCGTATTATTTTGCTACCAATGGTTATGAAGTATCATATAGTGGAGAATTCGCTCATGTAGTTGGTGGTTTAAATCTAAAAGTTCAAGCCGATTTTCAGAGTCCGAATTATACGTTGAATTTTTTCGGGTACGGAAATGAAACATCTAATTTCGACGACGACCTAGGAATCGATTATAATCGTGTAAAAGTAAGAACATTTGGCATTGCACCGTCTTTAGTTTGGAATTCGTTGCGTGGTAGCATTATAGATTTTGGGATTCATTACGAAACCACAGAAGTGCACGATGCTTCAGGTAGGTATGTAGAAGATAATGGCGATACTTTACCAGATTATATTTTCGATGAAGTGCAATTTGCTGGAATTCACGGGGCGTACCATTTTACAAATTACGATAACAAAGCTTATCCAACCGTTGGACTTTTATTCGATTTAGAAACAGGCTATAGTCAGAATTTAGATATTCATGGACGTGGATATGGGTATGTAATTCCTAAATTAGGATTAGCACATCGATTAAACTATTCTGGCCGTTTGGTTTTAGCGACAACCCTAAAAGCACATCTAAATATAGGGAATGAATACGAGTTTTATCAGGCCGCAGCAATAGGAGGAGATGACGGTTTACGCGGGTTTAGGAATCAGCGATTTACAGGAAAACGCGCTTTTTATCAGAATACAGATATTAGGTATAGTTTAACTAATTTAAAAACGCCTATACTGCCTGTTAAATTAGGCGTTTATGGTAGCTTCGATTATGGTCGTGTGTGGTTGTCTCAAGACGAAACAGATAAATGGCATAACTCGTATGGCGGTGGACTATTTGTTAACGGCGCAGAACTTTTAACAGCTAACCTGGGGGTGTTTAACTCGGTAGATGGTGTGCGCGTTTCTTTTGGTCTAGGCTTTGGGTTTTAAAAGAAAAGGCATGAATTTTATTAGATTCATGCCTTGTTTAATATATGGGTTAAAAACCTTTAATTTAATTTTTCGAATTCGAAAGCTATTTCCATATCACTTCCAGAGACCAAAGCATGTAACGTGTATTCATCTATCCAATATTTAATGCGATTTGGAAATTCGATTTCAGTATTTTCACAAACAAAAGAATGTGGATTGTGGTTTGTACCGTTAAAGATTGTCCAATGCTCTTCTCCTGGAGCCTTCACATTTAAATTCCAATGATTTGCTACTTTTAGAAGACGAATTTTTTCCTGACTAATAGTATCTCCATCTTGTATTGTAAAACCGATTCCTGAATATTCTGAATCATTAATTTTCTCCCAATTTTCAAAAGTATCTTGGCCCACTTCCTCATCTAAACGTTTCCATTGCCCGAGCAACCAATCAAAATCTTCAGATTGTTTTTCCGAAACAGTACTAGACGTTTCAACCGTCTGTTGCTTTTTTTTACCTTGATTGCAAGCGCATAACAATACGGCAAAACAAATAAGTAGCAGGTTCCTCATGTGCGTAAATTTATTATCTGTAATTTATATTAAAAATATGTGATTCGCCGGGTTTTAAAGTGGCTTTAAGACTATCATTCTTATTTACTATAATTGTTGTTGCTTTGTCTCCCAGTAATCTAACGTGTAATTTATCATCTTTTTCAGACAGATACAAATCGGTTTCTACAGAGGTATCTACCGTGATACCTTTTAAACTCATCTCCTTAATCCCAAAAGCAAAACAGGCCCCGTTCACGGCAACTAGTGTAGTGTCGTCTCCATGTGTTCCCCATGGAAAAGTAAGTACTTTCCAACTTTTTAAAGTGATTTCTTTTTTGGTATTATCAATACCATTATTGTAGCCTTGATATGGCAAAATAACCGTTAAGAAATCAAAATTTTGTTGTTTGTTCTTTGTAATTACTGTCCAATTTTTACCATTAGCTCCAGATGTCTCAGCAGTATCTGTTGAATTAAGTTGAAAAATATCGCTACCTACGGCATCTGGGAATGAAGCACGAATCAAGTCCGAACCTAACTCCGATGTGTAATGACCTTGCCACACTTGTTTGTAATCGTGTGTGGCATCAGATTTAAAATTGTCTTTTACAATCCAAAATTCATCTTTCACATAAATCACCTGACGCGAGTAGTTCACGCCTCTATTTTCGAAACCATCGTGGGTTCCCACAAAAAGATCATACTCGTCGTTCGTATTCCAAGCAATGGTTTTAGGCGTTGGTAAATTCTTAAACTTTCCAAAACCGCTTCCGCCTTTGTTGGATGTCCATTCTTTTCCCTGTAATTCATCATCTACGAGCGCCACATTTTTTACCATCGAATTTTTAAATACATCAAAATCCTTAAGCGAGTATCTCACTTGGTAATTTGGCAGAATCACTTGTCCGTTTGCCATGGCCTGGATTCCTAAAATATCGCCATGTTGGTGGTCTGGCTTCTCGGCATCTACACCAGCACTAATAATCATCATGTCGTCATTAGAGTCCCAACCTTGTCTCATAATGTAATACTCGGTATCTTTAAACGCCAGTGAGCCATATTCAGGACGTTTCTTTTCAATGTTATTTAATTTTTCAACCTGTTTGTTGGTTAAAAACCAATACATGCTTTGTTCGACTTTGTTGGTTGCGAAATATCCAAAACTCGGGTCGTCGTACAATAAATAACCAAGTGTTAACGCACCAGAAATATCGTTAGATTCTGCCCATGGTGTTCTCGTATCGTCTTGCAAAACTGGAGCACTTTTGTCTGGATATGCAATTTTTGGAAGCGTGGTAAACAAGGATTTTAATTTATCTTCCCAAGCTTGGTCAACTTTTATATTATTGATTTTAGTTAATTGATAGGTGTAAAAGTAGTTGTTAATATCGGCCATATGGTAATGCACAGAACGCTCGAATTGGAAACCATCTGGATTAATTTCTTTTTCTAAATGTTCGCTTAATCGTAACATCGCTCTGTCGTACCAAGCATCGGTACCTTGAAAGTCACGTAGTAAAATAGATAACACCCCTAAAGCCGACATCCCTTTGGTTTGGTGATTTCCTGCGCGAAACTCGGTATTGTTTTCGTAAAGGTCCTGACCATGCTGAAGCAAGGTGGAGATGGTTTGTATTTGGTCGGCATCGGTATAGGTCTTGTTGCTTAAAAACATATTATGAATCCACAGCCAATTGGTTATCCTGTAACCTGCTCGGTACACCTCGTAAACCCCATTTCCGTCTTCAATAGTTTCAAAATTTTCGGATTCAAGCGCATAGTTTAGCGAACGCATTTGTTCAACAAAATACCTAATATATTTAGGGTCTTTACCGTCGTTAAAGTATAACATGGCAATATCTACCATTTTATGTTGTCTCGCCAAATGTCTCAGCGCATAGGCGTCTACAGGGCCTCCACTTAGATAGTTAAATGGCAGTTCCCATTCGGCAAAATCGGGGAATTTGTTGTAGTGGTCTAATGCGCGTTCTTTATGATAAGCTTCGTTGTTATAAAGGGCGTTATAAGTTTTAAAACGCGCATCGAAGGTTTTGTAATCGTAATAGAAACGTTCAGAAAATTTAGCCCTAAAATATTCGGCTAATCGGGCTTCATTGATAACACCATTCGCTTTTAAAGCACTACGGACTTCAGGTTTTATAACACTAGTAAGTTCTTCAATATTTAAAAGTCTATTACTTGGAATCGTTTGTGCCTCAATCTTTGGCGAACATAAAATTAAAAACACTAGAAGTGCGTAAAATTTGTTAAGTTGATTTGTAATTTGAAAAGGTAAAATATTAATGCCATTAATCATAGAAGTGACGGTGTTGAAGCCTAAAAACAGTTTTGTTTAAAAGTGTTTTTTTGGAATTATAATTGAATGTCTAAAGATAATAAAGTTAGTCTGATTTGTTGCAGACCATAGTGGCTGTAAACGATTATATTTAGGAATGCTTTTTGTTTTTTTAAGGATTCAAGATTACTAGCACAATTAAGTCTTGTATCTTGTTGCATATATTTTTGAACGTATTAAAATGGGCATGTATACAATCCACATAGAAGATAGCAATGGTGTTTTAAACGCATTTTCTTTTGTACCCAATGCTAATGAAAATCTTATGACTTTTATTGCCGATAATTTAGCTGAAGATATTGGCGATTGTAAGGGTAGAGCATGGTGCGGAACCTGTATGGTTCAGCAATTACACGGAGATTATAAAGATACTATGATTGCCGATGAACGGAGGCTTTTAAATGGTTTTCCTGACATTCCTAACAGGCGTTTAGCGTGTCAGATTTTTCTAAACTCAAATTTAGATGGTACCACATGGAAGGTTCTCGATTCTAGGCAATTTATGTAGCGAAGTTTTTCACTACTTTTGCAAAAATATTTTCTGAATGTCCGTTACACTTTTATCATCGCCTTTACAAGGATTTACCGATTTCCGTTTCCGTAATGCGTTTCATCAATCCTTTGGAGGGATAGATACATTTTATGCACCTTACATCAAGATGAATGGTAAAATGGTGATTAAAAATAATTATCAGCGCGATTTAAATCCGGAACATAATACCGTTCCGCACTTGATTCCGCAAGTCATGACGAACGACCCGGATGAGTTTCTTTTCGTAATTAAATACATAGCATCTTTAGGATATACCGAGTTAAACTGGAATTTAGGCTGTCCGTATCCTATGGTAACAAAACAGGGGATGGGCTCGGGATTGATTTGCAATCCGATGAAAATTGATGAAGTGCTTCATAAAGCACATAACGAAAGTGATATTACTATTTCTATGAAAATGCGTTTGGGATACGACGAACCTTCCGAAATTTTAAACGTATTTCCTATTCTAGAAAAATATCCGATTAAAAATGTGGCGATTCATGCGCGTTTAGGAAAACAGTTATATAAAGGCGGAACAGATTTAGATGCTTTTCAAAGATGTGTAGACCAAAGTTCGCATAAATTATACTATAATGGCGATGTTACAAGCGTGCAAGCCTATCGCGATTTACAAGAGCGTTTTCCAAGTATAGACCACTGGATGATTGGTCGTGGATTAATTGCAGACCCGTTTTTGCCACAAATGATTAAAAATAACACCACTAAATATCCAACAAACAGATGGCAAATTTTTAAAGACTTTCACGATACCATTTATAAACAATACGATGAAGCGCTGTCTGGACCAATGCCAATAAAAATGAAAATGCTTGGATTCTGGGAATACTTTTCGCAATCGTTTAACGATCCTAAGAAGGTGTACAAAGCCATTAAGAAGAATGGAAGCCCTAGAAATTATATCGCTACCGTAAATGAGATTTTTGCAAAACAGCGATAATATTGTGTAATGTAACGCTGTTTTTGTTCCAAAGGCAGTCTCGTTTCCAATTATACACGCTTATTTAGAAAAGTTGTCAAATGCATTCAGTTAGATGTTTGCAGTTTTGCAACATGAAATACATATCAAACTTCGGCATATTTACTCTGTTACTGGTACGAAGTGATATCACAATTAAAGAATTAGCCTTTGTTTTAGGCTTCGATTCTATGAGTAGTTTTTCCAGATTTTTTAAGAAATTTACAACTGTAAATCCATCAACATACAGATTAAATTATCGCTAATAACAAGTTCTTAGAGTATTAGGATAAGAGTAATAAATGAGAACAACGCATAAAAAAACCACCTGTTTAGAGGTGGTTTTTTGTGCAGTATATTGTTATTAATAGTTGACGTAATCAATAATTTCTAATCCGTAACCAATCATTCCCACACGTTTTGTGTGTTCGCTATTCGAGATTAATCGTAATTTATGAATTCCTATATCGTGTAATATCTGAGCTCCAATTCCGAAATCTTTATTATCCATTGCAACACTTGGTGCTTTAGCAACGCTATTCGGTTTTTGTTCATCTTTTAAAGCAGATAAACGATTTAAGATATTCATCGCTTTTGGCTCTTGGTTTATAAAGAGAATAGCACCACTATCTGCTTCGTTAACCACTTTAAACATGCTGTCTAACTTGGCATCCACATTATTGGTTAGTGTACCTAGAATATCGTTATTAACTAAAGTAGAGTTTATACGCGTTAATACAGGTTCATCCGTTTTCCAAGTGCCTTTGGTTAAAGCAATATGCACTTGATTATTTGTGGTTTGCTTATAAGCTCTTAATCGGAACTTTCCGAAACGCGTTTCTATATCGAAATCTTCTTTCTTTTCAATTAAAGAATCGTGTTGCATTCTATATGCCACTAAATCTTCAATAGAAACAATCTTTAAATCAAACTTCTCGGCAACTTTTCTAAGCTGAGGTAAACGTGCCATAGTTCCATCTTCATTCATGATTTCAACAATCATTCCTGCAGGTTCTAATCCCGCTAATCTAGCAAGGTCTATAGCCGCTTCTGTGTGACCAGTACGTCTTAAAACACCACCGTCTTTAGCTACTAGTGGGAAAATATGTCCTGGTCTAGATAAGTCGTAAGATTTAGTTTCTGGATCTACTAAAGCTTTTACGGTAAGCGCTCTGTCTGATGCAGAAATTCCTGTAGTAACACCTTTTCCTCGTAAATCTACAGAGACCGTAAATGCCGTTTCCATATGGTCGGTATTGTTAGTTACCATCATATGTAAATCCAGTTCTTTACACCTGCTTTCTGTAAGTGGTGCACAAATTAATCCACGGCCATGAGTCGCCATGAAATTCACCATTTCTGGTGTTGCTTTAGCTGCTGAGGCAACAAAATCGCCTTCATTCTCGCGATCTTCATCATCTACTACTATAATTACTTTACCATCTCTAATATCGTCAATGGCTTCTTTAATTGTATGTAGTTTAAAAGAAAGGGGAGTCTTTTCTTTGGTATCTGTTATCATAATGCAAAGATATTGTTTTTAGTTCAAATGTTGGACAGCATTCTTGCTTATGTCCGCCTTAACTTTGTGTTTAAAAAATACATTTGCCAAGGGGTAAATAATAAACCCTAAAATAATAAAGGGAATGTTTGAACTTTTATTTTTCTGTAAGCGTACGTTAAGCGTCTTTAAATTGAGTTGTTGTGCGATATAATAGATCACGAATATTACAAAACTAATTATACTTAATTGTATAGATGATGTCGCTAGTTCTGGCATTTTATTATTTCGTAAAATAAAGTAAAGAACTAATAATGCGATACCAATAATATTAAAAATTAGTGCAAATTTAGAATGTATACTAAACAGAGAAACAAGTCTTTTTGAGGCTTCAAATTCTGGGCTAATATTAATCCCTCTAAGGCGAATGGCTTCTAAGTCTAAATTGCGTTCTTCTAAAGTATTTAAGGCTTCAATTTTACCTGATTCATGATAATTATATGCTGTAGGATCTTTAATTAAAGCTAGTAATTTATCTTCTTTATAGCGTTTAAAATCGCTAAAGTCTCTGCTTAATCCGTCAGGGAAAGCATCTCTAGAATGGTCTTGAAATGGTAATATTTTTTTTAGCGGAATTAAAATATGATCAAACTCGAACAGGCCTTTATCTGCGGTCGCTCGGCGTATTAAAAATACACCCAGTGGAAACATGACTAGCGTTGAGAACCAAGTGGCTAGAACCGGATCTAATGTTCCGTCTTTAGCACTGTTCTTAGCGAAAAGTCCGATAAAATGATACGTAAGAAATAGTAAAATTGCAATAATCATTGGTAATCCCAAACCACCTTTTCTAATTAAAGCACCCAAAGGCGCACCAACAAAAAAGAGAATGATACAAGCAAATCCTAAAGACAATTTTTCGTGTAAAGCTATAATATGCTTGTTTAACCAAGTAGATTTCGCTTTAAACGATTTTTCATTAGTTCTAATAATTTGCTGTGTACTTGTAATATTGTTAACCGCTAACTCTACAATTTGAAGGCGTTTGTATTTGTTAAATGCGTCTAATATATTTCCTTCAAATAAAGAGTCATTAGCAATGGTAACAGTGTCTTGTTCTTTATTTTTAAGTTTCGATAAATTCTGTATACCATATCTATCGTATACATTCTTTGTGAACTTTTTATATTCTTTATCACGTTCTGCTTTAAGTGAATCGATAGTGTAACCTAAATCTGTTACATCCAACATGTTGTATTTGTCGGTAACATTTTTATCGTCTAAATCGACGTTGTTCAACTGCGACAAATCCGTGTTTATGGTGTAAGTGTCGAAAGCGCTTTTTGTAAAAGGTTTACGACGTCTTTCTTTTAATTTTTTAGGAGGCGTATCGTCGTAGTAATAACCATCGGTTAAAATTAACTTTAAAATATCCGAATTTTCCTGAGCTAAAAACTCACCTTCTTTAGCTACAATCGTAGTGTAATTACCTACACCATTTGGTGTTTTTTTATGAATAATAACATCGTGTAAAAACTGACCTTTATCTCCCGTTTTTTTGGCCACTTTTATATTTATGGCACCAATATCGTTAAATTGACCTTCGGCAATTACCATTGCAGGTTTTAATTTTGCGATGTTTTTCCGAAGGTTATACGACTCGTATTCACCCCAAGGAATAACATTGTTAGCAAAGAAAAAAGTTAGAATCCCTAAGATTACAATAAACACGCTTAAACCAGCCATAGCACGCTGCAGTGAAATCCCAGTAGATTTCATAGCAGCAAACTCGTAATTTTCTGCGAAGCTTCCAAATACCATTATCGATGTTAAGAGTATGGTAAGTGGTAACACTAAGGGTATTAACTTAGGCGAGTAGTATATTAAAAACTTGAAAATAACAATAACATCTAAATCTTTACCAGCTAGTTCTTTTATAAAAAGCCAAATAGTCTGCAAGACAAAAATCATCATTAGTATAATAAATACACTAAGGAACGTTTTAAGATAGGTGGTTAGGATATATCGGTCTAGTATTTTCAAGTATAGCCTAGTTTAATTTATTGATGTAAAAATTTTTGTACTTGTCTTTGTTGAAAGAAAATAAGGCTTTAGACAAGGTCTGATTTGTTTCGAAAGACGTTACCGTAAGTGTGGTTTTTGTTCCGTTATTACCAGCTTCAATTAAATTGTAAATGTGCTTTGTTTGCGGATCGATACCTAAAAGGACATGGTCTATTTCTGAATTAGAATCTATAGGCGTTAATTTTACAAACTGAATTACACGTCCTTTTATATTCTCTTTAGCACCCATTTTGTAAGTGTACCCTTCAGTGTAAAACGATAACATTTTACTAGGCGTAATGCTACCTTCGTCCTCTGGATTTTCTGTAGAAATAGTGACTTCTTCGTCTTCTGGGTTAATGCTATACATGGTTTTACCATCGTAAATTCTAGTAATACCTAAGATGTTTAATACGTATTTATCGCCTTCCATAACAACATCACCACGTGTTTCCTGGTTAATGTTTTCTGCAGAATTATGAAGTACATATCTAAAATCTAATGAAATATTATCGTAAGATTTTACTTTAATTGAAACTTGATCTAAAAGCGCTTTGGCTTTAGGATCGTTTTGGCTAAATCCCAAAAGGGTAAAACATAATGTAATTGAAAGTAAAAATGTTTTCATTCTAATTGTTCTTTTCATTTTCTAATAATTGTTCTAACGCAACAAAATCCGGAACTAACACCTGGCGGGCTTTACTACCTTCAAAAGGGCCTACAATTCCGGCCGCTTCCAATTGGTCTATCAAACGCCCAGCGCGATTATAACCTAATTTTAATTTACGTTGTAATAATGAAGCTGACCCTTGTTGAGCAGTTACAATAACTTCGGCCGCCTCTTTAAATAATTTATCTCTGTCGGAGATATCAATATCAAGATTTGTGCCACCTTCTTCACCAACATATTCTGGAAGTAAATGCGCATCTGGAAATGCTTTTTGAGCCCCAATAAAATCAACAATACGTTCTACTTCCGGCGTATCTACAAACGCACATTGTATACGTACCAATTCGTTTCCTTGAGTGTATAGCATATCTCCACGACCAATAAGTTGGTCTGCTCCAGAACCATCTAAAATGGTTCGGGAATCGATTTTAGATGTTACTCTAAATGCGATTCTCGCCGGGAAATTGGCTTTAATAATACCCGTAATAACATTAACCGATGGACGCTGTGTAGCAATAATTAAGTGAATACCAATGGCACGTGCTAATTGTGCTAAACGAGCTACAGGTGTTTCTACTTCTTTACCTGCCGTCATAATTAAATCGGCAAACTCATCGACCACCAAAACTATATATGGTAAAAAGGCATGACCGTCGTTCGGGTTTAATTTACGTGCTTTAAATTTGGTATTATATTCTACAATGTTACGGCATAATGCATTTTTAAGCATTTCGTAACGGTTATCCATTTCTATACACAGTGAATTAAGTGTATTAATAACCTTAGTGTTATCGGTAATAATGGCTTCTGCCTCGTCTGGAAGTTTGGCTAGATAATGACGCTCTATTTTGTTGAACAGTGTTAATTCCACTTTTTTAGGATCAACCAAAACAAACTTAACTTCGGCAGGATGCTTCTTGTACAATAACGATGTAAGAACCGCATTTAGTCCAACAGATTTACCCTGGCCGGTAGCACCTGCCATAAGCATGTGTGGCATTTTAGCTAAATCGACGACAAAAGTTTCGTTGCTAATGGTTTTTCCAAAAGCAATAGGTAATTGCATATCTGTTTTCTGAAATTTTTGAGATGCAATTACAGATCGCATAGAAACGATGGTGGAATTTTTATTTGGTACTTCTATACCAATAGTTCCTTTTCCAGGAATAGGCGCGATAATACGAATTCCTAAAGCCGAAAGAGATAGTGCGATATCGTCTTCCAGGTTTTTAATTTTAGAAATACGAACCCCAGCATCTGGTACAATTTCGTATAAAGTAACTGTTGGTCCTATGGTTGCTTTAATACTCGCAATACCAATTTTATAATTATTTAAGGTCTCTACAATTCTATTTTTGTTCCCTTCAAGTTCTTCTTGATTGATAGAAATGCCTTCGTTATCGTATTTTTTTAATAAGTCTAATGGCGGAAATTGATATTTTCCAAGCTCAAGTGTTGGATCAAACAATCCAAAATCTGCCACTAATTTATTTGATAGATTATCGGTTTCAGAAAGTTCTTCTTCAACGGTTTCAATTTCTAATTCGGCAGTGTCTTCTATGGTTTCTTCTATAGGCGTTTCAACTTCTAAAGTACTGGTTGGAATGTCTTTTTTAGGTTTGGTCGAAATGTCGTCAAACTCCACTATAGGAGTCGGTTCAATTTCAGGTTTGGGAGCTGTAGGCTTTGCAGGAGCGACTGGTTTTGCAGGTGTTTCTTTTTTAGCAAGCGCTGCATTGTGTGCCGCCTTAATGGCTTCGGCTTCTTCTGTTAAATTATTATCGAAAGCAAATTGCTCGTCTTTATCCGATTTTAATTCGTCTGAAATATTCTTTTTAGCCGATTTAAATAATGCGATAAAACTGTGAATAGTAATTTTATAACGCGTGGCTAGATAAACAATCAGTCCGAAGAATAATAATAAAGAGACGCCTAAAATACCGATGTAATCTTGTAAATAGGTGTTGGTTTCGTACCCTACAGTACCACCTAAAATGGAATGTTTTTCTCCGAAAAAACCAAAAAACATAGAAAACCAAACAATTAAGTATAACCCCCAGAACCAATGTTGTCTGAGTTTAGAGGAGTTTATATTTAAAAGTACGTGCATTCCCGAGCGAATAAAAAGTCCGGCAAAAATAAAAGAGGCAACACCAAACCCACGGTATATAAAAATATCGCTAAGAAAAGCGCCTAATTTTTTTATCCAGTTTTTAGCTTCGACATCGCGCGCTGTAAATTCGTTAAGAATGCTTTGGTCTGCTTTTCCTGTAAAGAAATATGATAAAAATGCGGTACCCAAAATAATCCCAAAAATGATAAGCAAACTCCCAAAAATAAGCTTTTGTTGGTTTGTTAATTTCAGACTTGGTTTTTTTAATTTAGGAGAACTAGGTTGTTTCGTTCTAGGTTTCTTTTTAGCCATCAAAGCTGTTGTTAATTTGAGCAAAAATACAAATTACTAACGGTTATCCTAAAGGTATAGTATTTAAAATACTTTTGGAAAGTAAATAATAAAACCAACTATGGTTGCTGCGATTGCTGCTATAAAAACGGCTCCAGCAGAGATGTCTTTTATAAAACCAATTTTAGAATGATATTCTGGATGTATAAAATCTGCAATGGCTTCTACAGCTGTGTTTAAACCTTCGGCGGTCATTATAATTCCGATGGCTAAAACTTGCACCATCCATTCTGTTGGCGAGATCTCGTAATAAAATCCAGCTACAGTTACGCAAAGCGCAATTGCAAACTGGATTTTTATACTCGATTCTGTTTTTAAGAGTAGGATTGCGCCTTTAAACGCAAATCCTACACTCTTAATTCTATTCTCTAGGAACGATTCTTTTTTAGGCATTTTTTACAGCCTCTAAAGCGGCTTTGTAATTTGGTTCGTTCACAGTTTCAGACACCTGTTCTGTGTATATAACGTCTCCTTTTTCGTTTAAAACTACTACACTACGAGACAATAATGTTTCAAGTGGTCCTGTAGTAAAGTTAATACCGTAAGCTTTTCCAAAACTTCCATCTTTATAATCTGATAAAGAAATAACATTGTCTAAGCCTTCTGCTCCACAAAAACGCGCTTGTGCAAATGGTAAATCGTGAGAGATACAAAGTACTCTCGTGTTTTCTAAAGCACTCGCTTCTTTGTTAAATTCTCTTACAGATTGTGCACAAGTTCCAGTGTCTACACTAGGGAAAATGTTTAAAATGACTTTAGATCCTTCAAAATCTTTTAAAGATTTTGCACCTAGTTCTATAGTGGTTAATGTAAAATCTGGAGCTTTAGTTCCTACTTTAGGTAGTTCTCCTGAGGTTTGTATTTCGTTTCCTTTTAAGGTTACTGTTGCCATAATTGAAATGTATTGGTTAAAGGTTTAAAAATAAGAATAATTAGAGGCTTAAACTATTTGTTTTTTTTGATTTTTTGTTTTCTAGTTAAAATTATCAAAATCAGGTGTTTATTCTAGGTATTCAGTTAATGAATTGTTAAAACAATCGTTTTGTAAAAACCGATAGACTTTAAATTTCGTTAGTAACGATATGAACACTAAAGTATCAAAAAATTAAAGCATCAAAATTATGAAAACATTAAATGTATTAAAATCAGTATTATTTTCTATCGCAATTTTCTCTTCAATTTGTGGGTTTGCTCAAGACGATATGATGAAAGAAAAAACAGTTATGGTAGGCGGAGCCAAAATGTACCCAAGTAAAAATATAGTTGAAAATGCGGTAAATTCTAAAGACCATACCACATTAGTCGCGGCGGTTAAAGCGGCCGATTTAGTAGACGTATTATCTAGTGAAGGTCCTTTTACTGTATTTGCGCCTACAAATGAAGCCTTTGCTAATTTACCAAAAGGAGCTGTGGAGACTTTATTAATGCCTGAAAACAAAATGAAATTACAAACCATATTAAAATGCCATGTGGTTTCTGGAAAATGGAATGCTTCAGATCTTTTAAAAATGATTAAAAAAGGAAAAGGTAAAGCAGAAATTAAAACCGTTAGCGGTGGTGTGATTACTGCGTGGTTAAAAGGAAAAGAAGTGTATGTAACAGACGAAAATGGAAATTCAGCACAAGTAACCATAGCAGATGTAAATCAGTCTAATGGGGTGATTCATGTTATTGATACTGTTTTGTTGCCGAAATCTTAATTTATTTAAGGGATTTATTAAGATAGGCTTTAAGGGTCTCTTCACTTTGAAGAGGCTCTTTTATTATATAGCGTATAGAACTGGTTTCAATAGTACACATGTGAAAGGATTACATAATGTCCTAACTTATAACCTAACATTTAGAGAGATTTAGAGTTTACAACTAGAGATCTTATAAATAAAATAGCGGGTTCAATTTTAAAATTGAAGCCGCTATATTTTTAATATGCTTTGTACTCTGATTTATTTTAAATCGAAACGATCTGCATTCATGACTTTCGTCCATGCTTTTACAAAATCTTTTACAAATTTCTCTTTATTATCATCTTGTGCGTACACTTCAGAATAAGAGCGTAAAATAGAATTAGAACCAAATACTAAATCCATTCGTGTAGCGGTCCATTTTACTGTTCCTGTTTTACGATCTCTAATTTCGTAAAGACCTTTTTCTATAGGTTTCCATGTGTTGCCCATATCGGTTAAGTTTACAAAGAAATCGTTAGTTAAGACGCCCACCTTATCTGTAAATACACCATGTTTAGTATTGTCGTAGTTTGTACCTAACATTCTCATACCACCAACAAGTACTGTCATTTCTGGAGCAGTTAAGCCCATTAATTGGGTACGGTCTAGCATAAGTTCTTCAGGACTTACGGCATATTCTTTTTTAGTGTAGTTACGGTATCCGTCTGCCAAAGGTTCTAAGGGAGCAAAGGAATCTGCATCGGTCATTTCGTCTGTGGCGTCTCCACGTCCAGGAGTAAACGGTACATCTATATTTAAACCTCCTGCCTTTATGGCTTTTTCAATACCCACATTACCTGCTAACACAATGGTATCTGCTATACTAATTCCAAATTCAGATGCAATAGGTTCTAGTACAGATAATACATAAGCTAAACGTTGTGGTTCATTTCCTTCCCAGTCTTTTTGTGGTGCTAAACGAATACGTGCTCCATTTGCTCCACCGCGCATATCAGAGCCACGGAAAGTACGTGCGCTATCCCATGCTGTATTTACCAGTTCTGGAATAGATAACCCTGAAGCTTCAATTTTGTTTTTTACAGCATTAACATCGTAATCTGTAACTCCAGCAGGAATTGGATCTTGCCAAATTAAATCTTCTTCAGGTACATCTGTACCAATGTAATTAGCTTTTGGTCCCATATCTCTATGGGTTAATTTAAACCAAGCACGTGCAAAAGTTTCTGAAAAATACTCTTGATCGTTCATAAACTTCAATGAGATTTCTTTGTAAATAGGATCCATTTTCATGGCCATATCGGCATCAGTCATCATCGGATTGTGACGAATAGTAGCATCTTCTACATCTACTGGTTTATCTTCATCTTTTATACTTACAGGCTCCCATTGTAAAGCACCGGCAGGACTTTTAACAGATTCCCATTCGTGATTGAATAGCATTTCAAAGAAACCACCATCCCATTTCGTTGGGTTAGTAGTCCATGCACCTTCCAATCCGCTGGTTACAGTATAACGTCCTTTCCCAGATTTAGTAGGATTGCTCCAACCTAGTCCTTGTTCTTCTACATTGGCACCTTCAGGTTCTGGACCTAAGATACTTGCATCTCCATTACCATGTGTTTTTCCAACCGTATGTCCACCAGCTGTTAAAGCTACAGTTTCTTCGTCATTCATAGCCATACGCGCAAATGTTTCACGTATATGAGCAGCAGTTTTTAACGGATCTTGTTTTCCGTTAACACCTTCTGGATTTACATATATTAATCCCATTTGAACCGCCGCTAAGGGGTTTTCCATGGTTTCCGGTTTGTCTACGTTATTATAACGCTCGTCACTTGGAGCTAACCATTCCTTTTCTGCACCCCAATAGGTGTCTGTTTCAGGGTTCCAAATGTCTTTACGTCCAAAAGCAAATCCGTATGTTTTTAAGCCCATGCTTTCATAAGCGATGGTACCGGCTAAAACAATTAAATCGGCCCAACTTACTTTATTACCATATTTTTTCTTGATTGGCCATAGTAATCGTCGTGCTTTATCTAAACTCACATTATCTGGCCAAGAATTTAATGGTGCGAAACGCTGATTTCCTGTTCCACCACCACCGCGACCATCAGAGATTCTGTAGGTTCCAGCAGAGTGCCAAGATAAACGAATAAATAATCCGCCATAGTGTCCCCAATCTGCAGGCCACCAATCTTGACTATCCGTCATTAAAGCATGCATATCCTTTTTTAGGGCATCAATATCCAATTTTTTTAATTCTTCATGATAATCAAATGCTTCTCCCAAAGGATTTGTCTTGGTATCATGCTGATGTAAAATATCAAGATTTAGTGCGTTTGGCCACCAATCCATTACAGAATCTTTACTAGAAGTATTTCCTCCGTGCATAACAGGACACTTTCCTGCTGAAGCACTGTGACTTCTTGAATGCTCATCGTTTTCTTCCGAAATTGGGTATGCTTGATCTTTGTGTTGTTGCTGTTGTTGTTTTTCCAATTGTTGGTGGTGAGGACATTGACTAATGTCTCCAGTTGGGTTCGATTTATTATCGTTTTCCATATGTAAAAGTTTAGACGTTTATTGTATTTGCTATACACCAAAGATACCCTAGTTCGCATTTAAAAAATGAAAGATTTAATTTTCATATTCTATTAAGATATAAATATAATTGATGGGTTTTTGTATTATTATAACGTATTGTTATTAGTTTCAGGTTTCTATAAAAATAAAATAAAAACACAAGAAATGTAAATTATAAGGTTAAATAATTGATAATATGGTAATTTGGTGTTGTAGTAACGCGTTAGAATTTATTATTAGTCATAATTTTTAAGGGTGTGGTGTAGTAGGTCGTACAAGTATTTATCGCCTTTCAAGCTTAATGAGCAGTGTTGTGATAATATATGATGCGTGATTGCAAAAGGTGTATAAAAATCGTTTTATGTGGAAGGAAAATAGGGAAGAGGTTCTGAGTTTCTTTAGGGCAATCCCATTTTTTTTACTCGTGAAGTAAGTTGAATTTTTAATAATGTTTTAAAAAAAAAAGTCCCCTTTTCCATTTAGAAAAAGGGGACTTTAGTATTATAGAGGTGTTCTTATTTATCTATAGAACCTAAAACGCGTTTCATGAAACTGTTTAAAGCTTCTTTTTGTGGTGTACCATTTTTAATCATAGTATTTACCTCAAGAGCGCCGTACATGTTAGAGATTAATTCACCAATAACATCTAATTCTTCATCTTTAAGCGATGATACTTCCGTTAGAGCTTCAAGTGTTTCGATGGTTTCATTTACGAAATCTTCGTCGTTTTCCTCAATAAATTGAGTCAGGTGTTTAATTACTGGCAACTTCATCGACTAACTCTTTTAAAACGTCAAACTTATTTGTTTGTACTTGGTTTACAAATTCACCTTTTTTAAAGGTTGCAAAAGTAGGCAAGTTATCTACGTTTGCTAGTTTTCTAGATTCTGTGAATTTTTCAGCATCAGCAATTACGAAAGTGATGTTCTCGTTTTCGGTCGCTAATTTTTTAAATTTTGGTTTCATAATTCTACAATTACCACACCAAGTTGCTGAATATTGCACAACTACTGTATCATTACCAGATACAATTTCACTTAAATTGTCTTGTTCTAATTCTTGTACCATAACAGATGATTTTTTAGATTACCATCCTTTTGTGAAAAAGGATGGTGAATTGTGTATTTTAATTAGTGAGAAGCTAAGTAGCTAGAAACACCATCTCTGTTAGCGCTCATTGCATCTTTTCCTTCTTCCCAGTTTGCAGGACAAACTTCACCTTTTTCTTGTACGTGAGTTAACGCATCTACTAAACGTAAATATTCTCCAACATTTCTACCTAATGGCATGTTGTTAATACTTTCGTGTTGTACAACACCATCTTCATCTATAATATACGTTGCTCTGTAAGTTACGTTATCACCTTCTACAGTTACAACTCCAGTGTCTTCGTTAAACGTTTCGTTTGTAATGTCTAAGATTCCTAAAGTTGATGCTAAGTTTCTGTTAGAGTCTGCTAAAATTGGGTAAGTTACACCTTCAATTCCTCCGTTATCTTTTGCAGTGTTTAACCATGCAAAGTGTACTTCTGGTGTATCGCAAGATGCACCAATTACAATAGTATTTCTTTTTTCAAATTCTGCAACAGCAGCTTGGAATGCGTGTAATTCAGTTGGGCATACAAAAGTGAAATCTTTTGGGTACCAAAATAAAACTACTTTTTTCTTGTTGTTAACTGCTTCTTCTAGAACGTTTACTTTAAAACTATCGCCCATTTCGTTCATTGCGTCAACGTTTAAATCTGGAAATTTTTTACCTACAAATGCCATAATATCTATATTTTAAATTGTTAATTTTCTGATACAAATATACGGCTCTATGTGTATTTACAATGTGAACAAAATTTTAAATTTTTATAACACTATAAGGTTTTTTTATAATTAATTTAAAATATGATAGTTTTTTGTTATTTATCAGAGAGTTGCTTGATTTTAATCTTAAAAGCAGCGAATATTAAAGTTGTAAACGGACTTAAATAATTAAAGAAGGCATAGCCCGCATAGTGAAATGTATCAACTCCTAGAACGCTACTTTGGTAAGCTCCGCAGGTATTCCAAGGTACCAAAACAGAGGTTACTGTTCCAGAATCTTCCAGTGTTCTACTTAGGTTTTCTGGAGCCAATCCTTTATCGCTAAATGCTTTTTTATACATTCTACCAGGAATAACAATCGCTAAGTATTGATCACTCGCAATGGCATTTAAACCGATACAGCTTATTACTGTACTTGCAAATAATCCGAATACAGAATCGAATAAATTTAATACGGCCTTGCTTATTCTAGAAAGTGCACCGATAGCATCCATTATACCTCCAAAAACCATGGCACAAATAATTAACCAAATGGTTCCAAGCATACCATACATTCCTCCTGAAGAGAATAAGTCGTTTAACTCGGCGCTTTCTGTGGCTACCGAAGTGTCTACCGTTATAGCTGTCATTATACCTTTATAGGCGGTAAGAAAATTAAGTTCTGTAGCGCCTGTAATAGCCTTGACGATTTCTGGTTGAAAAATCAAGGCAAATACACCTCCTAGTAAAGTCCCCACTAATAGAGCTGGTAATGGCGGTGACTTCTTAATAATCATAAAGATTACAATAGCGGGAACTAAAAACAGCCAAGGCGATATATTAAATGAGTGTTCTATAGATGCAAGCATGGCAGACGTATCTGTAGTTCCCTGAACATCTAAAGAAAAACTAATGATTACAAATAAGATTAACGTAACTATTAAAGTAGGAATGGTTGTATACGTCATGTATTTTATGTGCGAGAATAATTCGCCTCCAGCCATAGCGGGAGCAAGGTTGGTGGTGTCACTTAAAGGCGACATTTTATCTCCAAAATATGCTCCGGAAATTACTGCTCCAGCAGTCATCCCGTGATCAATACCTAAAGCATTTCCAATACCTACTAATGCAATACCTACGGTTGCAGAAGTGGTCCAACTACTCCCTGTAGCCACAGAAATAATAGCACAAATGATAACACAGGCAGGTAAGAAAATTGTGGGATTTAGAATTTGTAATCCATAATAAATCATGGACGGTATAATACCGCTAATTAGCCAAGTTCCGGCTAAAGATCCTACAAATAATAAGATTAGTAAAGCGCCTGTAGTCGATTTAATATTTTCGGCAACTTCCTCTATCATTTGGTCGTAAGAGACCTTATTAAAAAAGCCAACTATGGCTGCAACCGCAGCTCCAAGCAATAAAAGAAACTGATTACTTCCACTTAAGGCGTCGTCTCCAAAGGCATATTTAACGTTGTAAAACAACATAATTACTAAAGCTAAAACGGGGATTAAAGCCTCCCAAATACTTAATTCTCTGTTCTCTACAATCGGGTCATCTTTGGGTGTTGTGGGCTTTATGTCTTGGCTTTCCATGCGCTGTTTTTACGGTTATATTAAGATTTGTAATGTTACGATTTTAGTCGCTTATGTGCAAATACGTGCCGAGATAAACAAAATTTTCAAAAAATAGACATAAAAAAAACACTTCTAATAATAGAAGTGTTCTTAAGTTTAGAAAAAATAATTTCTAGTCTAATATTTTTAATTCTACCATGCATTCGTGCATCATATCATAGGTGCGTTCTATATCGGCATCTAAACCTATAGAGAACCGAATTAGTCCATCGCTTAATCCTATTTCTTTTTGTTCGTCTTCAGGAATTTCTGAAGAGGTAGAACTTCCAGGCGCAGAAAATAAGGTTTTATAGAATCCTAAACTCACGGCTAAATACCCTAAGTTTTTATGTTGCATGAGTTCCATAAGTGCGTTAGCTTTAGCAATAGAGCCTACATCAATTGTTAGCATACCTCCAAACCCGTATGGAGTGTTCATCATAGTTTTAAATAGTTCGTGAGCTGGGTGTGAAGCCAATCCAGGATACACGGTTCTTAATCCGTTAGCTTCAAATTTTTCTGCTAAGTACAATCCGTTTTTGCTGTGCTGTTGCATACGAAGATGAAGTGTTCTCAGGTTCTTTAAAACAGAAGCCGATCTCATGCTATCCATTGTCGATCCTAATAACATAGCCGCACCATCATTTACACTTCTTAACTGATTAATAAAATCCTGAGTACCACAAACTACACCACCAACCGTGTCGCTACTACCATTTATAAATTTTGTTAAACTGTGAATTATCACATCGGCACCAAGTTTTGCTGGAGAAATGCTTAAAGGTGAAAACGTATTGTCGACCACCAATTGCAGGTTGTGCTTTTTTGCAAGTTGAGCTAGACCTTTTATATCTGCGACTTCCAATAGTGGATTACTAACGCACTCACAAAAAATCATTTTAGTGTGTGGTGTAATCGCAGCTTCAACACGCTCTAATTTTGTTATGTCTACAAAAGATGTCTTTACATTGAATCGGGGTGCGAAATTTTTTAGAAAAGCATACGTACCGCCGTAAATAGTTCGACTAGAAACAACATGATCGCCAGCGCCACAATTTTGAAGTAACACAGAGGTAATTGCGCCCATTCCTGAAGCGTAAACATTTGCAGTTTCTGTACCTTCCATAGCGGCCAAAGCTTCGCCTAAGTAAAGATTGGAAGGAGAAGAATGCCGGGAATATAAATAACATCCATCGGTATTGCCTTCAAAAGTATCGAACATGGTCTTAGCCGATATAAAGGTATATGTAGATGAATCTGAAATGGAAGGATTTACGCCTCCGAATTCTCCGAAATATTGTAAGTCTTGAATGCTGTTTGCGGGTTTAAATGCCATTATTTTATTTTTTGATGTGAATCAAAATTGATTAAATTTAGTATATTTATCAATGGTTGTTTGTTTATTTAGATTATTAAACTAGCTATTTGATTTAAAATAGTTTTATATTTGGTTTGGAGCTCCGTTTATAACTTTTAATAGAAAATTTTTCAATATGATATTTGATGCCATCGACAAACAACTCATAACCTTACTTCAAACAGATAGTAAACAAACCAATAAGGCGCTGTCTACACGTCTAAATTTATCGGTTACTGCGGTGTACGAACGCATTAAAAAATTAGAGAATCAAGGGGTTATTAATAGGTATGTGGCTTTGGTAAATAAAGACGAAGTACAGAAATCTTTCGTAGCGTATTGTCACATAAAGCTCGTAAAACACAGTCAGGATTATGTGGTTCAGTTTGAAAAAGAGGTGGCCAATTTAGACGAGGTCATGGAGTGTTATCACATCAGTGGCGATTATGATTATTTATTAAAAGTAATGGTAGAAGATATGGTTGCGTTTCGGGAATTTATGGTGAATAAACTCACAACAATTAATCATATTGGGAGTACGCACAGCATGTTTGTGATTAATGAAGTGAAACACAGCACTATTATTCCCGTTTAAGGTCGTGCGAACTTTAGTATATTCTCAAAAAAAAACTTAAAATTTTAAGAATGTTAAGCTGCTAAACCTATGTAAATTTGTATTTTTGTGTACCATTTAAAAAAAGAATCAAAATAAACTTTATGAATTCATACGATGTAGCCGTTATCGGTTCAGGACCTGGAGGATATGTAGCAGCGATACGTTGCGCACAACTAGGTATGAAAACTGCAATTATAGAAAAATATTCAACACTTGGGGGAACCTGCTTAAATGTAGGATGTATTCCTAGTAAAGCCTTACTAGATTCTTCTCATCACTACGAAGATGCGATTAAGCATTTTGAAGAGCACGGAATTGAAATCCCTGGTGATGTAAAAGTAAATCTTGAAAAAATGATTGCGCGTAAGCAGTCTGTTGTAGACCAGACAACTGGTGGAATCGACTTCTTGATGAAAAAAAATAACATTGATGTATATCAAGGTTTAGGAGCATTTAAAGATGCCACTCATATTACAATTTCTGGAGAGGAAACTGTAGAGATTGAAGCAAAAAATACAATTATCGCAACAGGAAGTAAGCCTTCAAGCTTACCGTTTATTAATATCGATAAAGAACGTATCATTACATCTACCGAAGCTTTAAAACTTAAAGAAATTCCGAAACACCTAATCGTAATTGGTGGTGGTGTTATTGGGTTAGAATTAGGACAAGTTTACAAGCGTCTTGGTTCTGAGGTTTCTGTAGTAGAATTTATGGATCGTATTATCCCTACTATGGATGCTGGCTTATCTAAAGAACTTAATAAAGTTTTAAAGAAGCAAAAATTCAAAATGAATGTGTCTCACAAAGTAAAATCTGTAGAGCGTGTTGGTGATGAAGTTATTGTAAAAGCTGACAATAAAAAAGGAGAAGAAGTAGAATTTAAAGGAGACTATTGTTTAGTGTCTGTTGGACGTCGTCCGTATACAGATGGTTTAAATGCTGAAGCTGCTGGAGTGAAACTTACAGACCGTGGACAAATTGAAGTGAACGACCATTTACAAACTAGTGCTTCTAACATTTATGCTATTGGTGATGTTGTAAAAGGTGCTATGTTAGCTCATAAAGCCGAAGAAGAAGGTGTATTTGTTGCTGAAACTTTAGCAGGACAAAAACCACATATCGATTATAACTTAATTCCAGGCGTGGTGTACACATGGCCAGAAGTTGCAACTGTTGGTAAAACAGAAGAGCAGTTAAAAGATTCTGGAGTAGAATACAAAGTGGGATCGTTCCCTATGCGTGCTTTAGGTAGAAGTAGAGCTAGTATGGATTTAGACGGATTTGTGAAAATTCTTGCAGATAAAACTACCGATGAAATTTTAGGTGTACATATGGTTGGTGCTCGTGCTGCCGATATGATTGCCGAAGCGGTTGTAGCTATGGAATACAGAGCTAGTGCAGAAGATGTTTCTAGAATGTCTCATGCGCATCCAACATTTACAGAAGCGATTAAAGAAGCGGCCCTAGCAGCAACTGGAGATCGTGCTTTACATGTTTAAAACATAGATTTAAATTATATAGAAAAGGCTTTCCTTAGTTTAGGAAAGCCTTTTTTTTTATGGAATAATATAAAATGTTGCCACGTTAAAAAATTGCGATGGGGTAAGTTCTCACTTTTAAATGTTAGTATTTAAGGTCTGAATTTGAAATTATTTAGAAAAAATAAGCAGGAATAAAAAACAGAAATTACTTAGCTGTCATTCTTTAATTTGATATTTTTATCTACCCAAATTTTAAACCCTTATCAGGCCTATTTATGTCTAAATTTTACACTTTCACCTTCTTGTTATTTTTTGCATTTCAATTATCTGCTCAAAAGCAATATGAGTATGAATTGGCTCCAAAAGATTCTAATACAAACACCTATTTTAATACAACTATAAGTGATCCGTATCAATGGATGGAAAATCCAGCAGATCCCAGACTCGTTACTTGGCTAGAGGCTGAAACGAAGCTTACCAAAAAAGTAAAAAGTAGATATTTAAAGACCTTAGATTTAAAAGATCAAATAGCGGCTATGTATTATGGTGTTAAGGAGCAAAAAATTAAGGGATACGTAGAAAAAGATAAAGCAAATAAGAGTAAGTACGAATTTAAGTATAAAACACAAAATAGTAATCGATTTCCAAATTTGCATTACAGAGAAAGAGGAGATAAGAATTACAGAATTTTAGTGGATATTAAAAAATTCATGAAAGACCAAGGTAAGAATATTGCTATCATGGGCTATGATATAAATGAAGAGTACGATTTAGTAGCGATTAGGTTATCTCAAGAAGGTAGTGATTGGCAAGAATTGTTCTTTTTTTATCTGAGTAACGGACAGCAAATCCATAATTCGCTTAAATATATTAGAAATGGAAGCAATCTTGTTTGGGATAAGATGAACCTGTATTACGACAGATATGATGAGCCAACAGATAATCGTGCCCATTTGGATAAAGCTGTAGGTCAGAAATTATACTATCATAAATTTGGCGATACTCAAGATAAAGATATTATGCTTTATGCTAATAGCGCTCAGAGCGATTCGGAAGAATTTAAATGTTTCGAGTTAAATGAAAAATTATTTTTCTATAAAACGCTAAGTCATAAAAATAAAGAATATCGCGCACTTGCAGTAGCCGAAAAGAATGATTCATTACTTAATTTAAAGAATTTTCTTATCTACCCGCACAGCAGTACCATTAACATAACTATAGAAGAAGCCTTTGGTGATAAAATACTTTTAAGAACTAATTGGGAAGCGCCAAATGGAAGGGTTCTTATTGTGGATACAAATACTCCTAATAAACCCTCAGAAATTGTTCCGGAATACGATGTGTTTTTAAAACAAGTAAATCGGTTAGGTAAAGATAAATTTGTATGTATTTACAAAAACGGAAACCGTGATCTGGCTTTGTTTTATGATTTAGATGGCAATTTATTACACAAAATTGATTTTCCAGAAGGGAAAAAAGTCAACGGACTTAGAGAAAATAAGGAAGATGTAGAATTTACAGATTTCTATGTGTCTTCATTTTATCACCCAGACTTATACTATCAACTGTCTTTAAAAAACTTAACATTTAAACCAAGTTTATCGGTATCGGTACCTTACGATCCAGAATCGTTAGAAACTCGATATGTAAAATACAAGTCTAAGGATGGAACAGAAATCCCCATGTATATAACGTGTTTAAAAACAACAGAACTCAATGGTGAAAATCCGACTTTACTTTACGGTTATGGAGGTTATGGTACCACTGTAGAGCCCGCTTTCGATGAGTCTAGAGCATTATGGTTACTTCATGGAGGTATTTTAGCCATTCCAAATGTACGCGGTGGAGGAGCAGAAGGTTCCGATTGGAGCCTTGAAGGGAGACGATTAAAAAAACAAAATGGAATAGACGATTTTATTGCAGCAGCAGACTATCTGATTAAGGAAAAGTATACCAGTTCAGAGCATTTAGGAAGTAATGGTGGATCTCATGGAGGTTTATTAGTTAGCGCGGCGGCAATTCAAAGACCTAATCTGTTTAAAGCTGTGGTTGCCGAAGCTGGGCCATACGATATGTTGCGTTTTGAAAATTTTACAGTGGGCTCTGCCGCTACCAATATTAATGAATTTGGGAGCACCACCAATGAAGCCGATTTTAATAATTTGTGGTCTTATTCACCTATGCATAATATTAAAGAAGGCGTTAAGTATCCAAATTATCTAGTAATGACTGGAGAAAGCGACGATCGTGTACCTCCTTTACATACGTTTAAATTTTTAGCAACACTTCAGGAAAAAGCAAGTCCAGAATCTTTATATCTTATGTATTTAATTCCTGGTGCAGGCCACGGCGGACCATTGTCTTTTAACGATTGGTTCGATAAGGTGTTGTATAAATACGCTTTTTTATATCACTTTTTGTAATACATTGAAATGCCGGAAGTGTCAATCTGGCAATCAATTAATACCGTTCTAAAAGCTCTAAAACTTCTTTTTTATAACTTCTGCTAATAGGCAACGCTTGGTTTAATATGGTAACATGTTCGTTTGTGAACGAGGTAATATTTTTTACTGAAATAATATACGAGCGATGAATTCTTAAAAACTGTTTTGGCGGCAGTTTTACTTCAATAGCGCTAATGGTTTCTCGAGTCACGATAGTGGAATCTTGTAAATGAATTTTTAGATAATCGCTATAGCTTTCTATATAAACAATAGCATCAAAATCTATTTTTATCATTTTCCGGTCGGAACGCACAAACATAAAGTATGAAACGTCTGCTACTGGTAAATTCCCATGTTGAGATTCGGTATAAACGTCAAAATAATTATTTACAGCCTTTAATAGCCTTTCAAAAGAAATAGGCTTTAATAAATAATCTACGGCCTGAAGCTCGAAACCTTCAACAGCATAATCGCGATATGCTGTGGTGAAAATTATTTTAATACTGGGGTTAATGGATTTAGCAAACGAAATTCCGGAGATTTCTGGCATGTTTATATCTAAAAACACCAAGTCAATGGTATGATTGCTTATTTGATTAAAGGCTTCAATGGCATTGCTACAACTGGCAACTACTGTAATGTTGCTAATTTTAGATAGGTGCGAAGCAATTACTTCTCTAGCTATAACTTCGTCATCTACTATTAGGCACGATATGATTCTATTGGTTTGCAAAAGCGTCTTCTGTTTTTAATGTTAATCGGACTTTAAATGTGCTATTCGTATTTAAAATAGACAAGGTATAGGCGTCTTTATAAAGCATCTCTAAACGTTTTTTTATGTTTTCTAGTCCAATACCAGATTTGGTTTCAGAAGATGATGCACTCGTATTTTCAATATAAAAATAAATCATGTGGTCTTTAAACGATAAATCAATTTTAATATTTAATATACCGTGTTTTAAAACTCCGTGTTTAAAGCTGTTTTCTATAAAAGGAAGAAAAAGCATGGGAGCAATTTTTGTAGTCTCGGAGATGTTTTCAATATTGAAATTTATATTCAACGTTTTGTTGAACCGAAGTGATTCTAAAGCAATATAATCTTGAATGTGATTAATTTCATCTGTCAATAACACAAAAGGTTTGTCGATTTGGTAGAGTAAATAATCTAATAAATTTGAAAGTTTTAATATCATTTCAGGCGTTTCATTAGCTTTTTTTAACGAAAACCCATACATGGTATTTAGGGTATTAAATAGAAAGTGCGGATGAATCTGCATTTTTAGATACTGCAATTCTTGTTCTTTTAGCTTCAGTTGGGTTTCGAGAATTTGGTGTTCTAATTTACTTGTGTTTTCAACCTGTTTTAAATTCAACTTTAATAATTTAAAAGCACTCACTACAGTGGTTACTAAATACACACCAATCATAACAAATAATAAATTCTGACTTACAGGCGCCATATTATTGTATTCAAAATGCGATAAATAAATTAAGCCATAAAAGATAGAAAGGATAATCAGGTAAGCCGAAATTATAAAAGTATATAAACTGTAGAGTCCGAAAAGCGCATACTTTTTCAGCATTAAATAATCCGGAATCAGTTTGTAAATAAACACGTAAGTTGTCGCAATTGTAATGGGCATTAAAAACAGCGAGAAGGAGAGTACATAACTCATATCGCTACTTCCGGAGCCAAAAAAATAAGTGTAAAATAACAAGACACCACACCAAAATAAGATGTGTAGACCTAGACGGCCTAACTGTTTTAATATAAAATGTGGTGTTAACATAATTCCAATCTTATACAATAATACTATATTTTTGAAACGCTGAGGTGTTTTATAGACGAATTACAGAATTAGCAACCGATTTAACACCTCGGTTAAAAAAAGGCCTAAATTGGTCGTTCATCGCATTACATTTAATGATGCGTTATTTGGCAGTAGTTTTGGAGTCTACTAACTATAATATATTTTACTATGTATGTTTTAATGATGCAACAACAAGGTTTTTTTACACAATTAGCTAATCGTTTTAGTGAAGGTGGTGTTTTATTTATGTCGCTAATTTTAATCTGTTTACTACTGTCTTCTTTCTTTTTGATAAGTGGATTTTATCTGGCGAATAAAAATGAAGTGAAATCTAGAAAAATGATAAGTCTTGTAAGCGACTCCAGTCTATTAGGATTAGTCATTGGTTTTCTTGGCTCTATTATTGGATTAATAACTGCTTTTGATGCTATTGAAGGTATGAACTCAATATCCTCTGGGATGCTAGCAGGAGGTTTAAAAGTGTCCTTTTTAACAACACTTTTCGGAACTTTAGTCTTTGTAATTTCTAGAATTGGAATCTTAATTTATAAGTGGATGTATAAGTTTTAAGGTTTACTAATGCAAATTCACCAAACAGGCTCAATCGTACGATTGAGCCTGTTTGGTTTTTAATAAATAAAAATATAGCAAGTGGTTACTCGATCTTTTTGACTGTGTTTTTTCTTAAGAGTAGTAAAGGAAGAGAAATTCCGATAGCAATAGATATAAGGATAAAAACCATGGTTAGACCATTAGAAAAGATATCGCTAATGAGTTCCGCTTTTTTTAGAGGGTCTTCTTCAATAAAAAGGAAATTCATTATCGCCAATATGGTTTCATATGCAAAGTATCCTGGAATCATAGGAATAGCAGGAGGAATGCAAAAAACGACTGGCGGATGATGAATTTTATGCGCTATAGGCATGCCTACAAAGCTCACAAATAGAATGCCTAAAAAGGTGGCAATAATAATGTTTACCTCGAAATGAATAAGTGTGAATTTTATAAGTCCCGCAAAAAAGGCTAAGGCGAATACCGTAAAAATTGTCGATTTAGGGATGTTAAATAAAATACCAAACCCAACCGCTGCAAGGCCAGACCAAATAGAGACTTCGATTAGTTTAAAAACAATTTCTGCCATGTTAGTTTAAATTAAAAATTAACATTGAAATAAATAAACCTAGTGCTATGGCAAGTACCATCATGCAACCCGTGGTAAATCTAACTAAGCCATTTATAATATTATTGTCTAGAAAATCTGTAAAAGAATTTATTAACGGTACTCCTGGAACAAGATATAAAACAGAGGTTGCTAATGCCGTAGCGGGTTTTGCTCCAATATTTAGTTTTATACCAATAGACGCAATAGATGAAGCTACAAGAGAACCAATAAAAATTCGGAGATATACATTATAGTTTTTTCGATGTGTATATTGTAAAACCAGCAATCCAATAAAGGTGCTTACAAAGGAGACTAACATGTTTAGATAATCGCCTTTAAAAATATTACAAAAACCGGCTCCAGCTAAACTTACCGCTATGGTGACAATAATTTGAGGATATCTTTTAAGTTGTTTTATTTCCTCAATCTTTTCAGAAATTTGATTGTACTCCCAATTATTTTCTAAAGCTTTCCAACTCGCTTTACTTACTGCCGATATTGCCGAAAAATTAAGGGCAAGGCCAGGAATATTTTTAACACGCGTACAGCTCTCAGAAGAATTTTCTTTGTACAATGTCATGATCATACTTTTCTGACTGATAAAAAATGATGCGTTAAAGCCCAGGCTATCTGCGAATCTTTTAATATTTAAATTTACACGATTGGTATTGGCTCCAGACACCATTAAAAAGGAAGCAATCTCTAACAGGAGGTTTGTAGCTTTTATTAAATCTTTTGAAGCATCCATATAAGATTAGTATAGATTTTGAATGCACAAATTTAATTTTTTGTTTACTATAAAATAAGCGTTTTACGGTGTTTATATATAAGATAGAATGAGTCTAAGTATATGTTAAGACTGAATTGAATTCTTAGCCTGCACCTTTTTAGTGTGTTCTAAGACAGTATTAGTGGCCCATAACTTGGCTTCGGAGATTACCTCGAAAGATTCATAGGCTTTATTGGTAAACATACTTTCTATCTTGGTATTGTTTAGTGCATTAGGGATATTAGATACAATTGCGAAAGCAACTAGATTTTTAATTTTAGAAGCTTCAATAAGCGCACCAGGTTCTATAGCATAAGAATGCTTACGGTAAGAGATGTATGCAAAGAAGCGATCTGTATAAAAGTTCTCGGCAATATCAAGTAAAACTTTACTTGCATCGGTAGATACTGTTGCACCCTCATTAATTTGCGCGAGAACATAGTTGTCGTACAATTTTAGAGAGCCAAAGTCGAAAGTAAGTAAACGTTTCATTAGATTTCTTTTATATCAAAAAATAATATTTTCATTAAGTTAATAAAAATAGTTTGCAAATGTATCACGTTTATTGTTTATAATTTATTGTAACGTATTATTTTATTCGTTTTTACATATTTTAAACCTAATTGATTAAAATTTTATTAATGCTGAGTTAATAAGTTGTTTTTACGAGTAAAATATGTGTAATTGTCTGATAATGATTGATTAATAGTTAGTGGGTTAATTTCAGTTTTAACATAAAAAAAGTTGATGTATAGAAAATACATCAACTTTTACGCTAAGTTTATGATATGTATGTGTTAAAAAATATCGTTAAGAAGCTTCGCTAAACGAATTCCTCCTTTTTGAATTTGAGAACGTGCAATACCAAGATTATTATAGGCATATTTGTAGCCTAAGTTGTCTCCCGGTTTAACATCCTTATAAATGGCATTGGCTAAAGTATGTGTTTCGTTAACCCAGTCGGTTATGGTTCCTTCTTCAATATGTTTAATTTCATCTTTTGAAAGGGCATCTGCATTCGAGGCTAATTCGGTATAGCTCATATCGTAACCATTAATCATGTCGCTGTCCCAAACACGGTGTAAATTGGTGCTTTTACCCATCCATTTTACATCTATATCATTCCCTCCTTTGTCTGCAGCTAATCCAGCATGCATAGGTTGGTGAATATCTCCAATAATATGAATCAATAATTTTAAATAAAAGGCCTTATCTTCATCTGTAGCATTTTTATCCTTTAAAACAGAAACACAATATTCGGCACCAACTACAGCATCTCCTTTAGGATTCTTTTCCGAATCTTCATAAGATTGATTCGCTTCCATATTAACATAATGCCAAGTTCCAAATTTTCTATAGCGATCATCAGATTTTATTTCGTCGCCATAAGTCGATACAAATGCTAAAGATTGTCTGTTTAATAATTTTTGAATCGCACGTTTAGTACTTCCTTTTAAATAATTATCTGCGATTTTACCAACCACACGATGTCCTGTTGGTCCCCATTCTGGAGCAGGTTTAACATTTGCTAGTGTTGGTGTTACAATTAGTAAGGCAAAGAAAAGTAGAGCTATATATTTCAGTTTCATAATAGTGAAATCTAACTTATTTTTTAAATTTATTTTTTTTGTTATAATTTTTGTCACCTCGAGTTTTAGGCTTTTTATACTTTTTAGCAATTTCACGACGGTAAGAACCTCCTAAGTTTTCTTTAGAATTCTTTTCGCTTTTATCATGAAAAGCAGGTCCAGGTGCATCTTCATCTCTACGTTTTGTAGGATTGTTACGCTCTTTAATTTTAACGCGTTCTTCTTCAAGCAACTCTGTAGAAATCTCTATATCTTCAGGTATTTCCATTAAAGGAATAGACATATTCATTAAGTCTTCAATACGTTCTAAAGCATCCTGTTCTTTTACAGTAGAAAATAATATAGCATGTCCTTCACGTTCTGCACGACCTGTTCTACCAATTCTATGAATATAGTTTTCTGGATAATCTGGGGTGTCAAAATTGATAACATGTGTAATATTGTCAATATCTAAACCACGAGCCATAACATCGGTAGCAACCAAAATACGGTTGTCTCCATTTCTAAATTGCTCGATACTACGTAAACGGTAGTTTTGCGTTTTATTAGAATGAATTACACAACTTTCTTCACTGAATGTTTCGTCTAAAGCATCAAAAAGGCGATCTGCCATGCGTTTAAATCCAACAAATATCAATACCTTATTATAGGTTTCTTTATCTTGAAGAATAGCGTTTAACAAGTTAACTTTAGTATAAAAGTTAGGGACATTATAACGTTCTTGAGCGATATTGTCTAAAGGCGTTCCAGATACCGCGATAGAAACACGTTCTGGAGAAATAAAGAAATCGTCTATTAAATAATCTACATCTTGCGTCATGGTTGCCGAAAACATAATGTTCTGGCGACGTTCTGGAAGGATATCGAATATGTTAATTAATTGATGTCTAAAGCCTAAATCTAGCATCACATCAACTTCATCAATCACCAATTTCTGAATCGATTTTAATTGCAACACACGACTTACAGCTAAATCGTAAAGTCGGCCTGGAGTAGCAACTAATACATCGACACCCTGAGCAACCTGCTGTTTTTGAGTGTTAATGTTTGTGCCTCCATATACACCTAAAACACGAGTGTTTATGTATTTTGAAAGTTTTTCAATTTCATCGACAACTTGAACTACTAATTCTCTAGTAGGTACTAGAACTAAGACTCTAGGTGTGTCCTGCTTAGAAAATTTTAAGTTTTTAAGAATAGGAAGCATGTAGGCAAAGGTTTTCCCTGTACCAGTTTGCGCGATTCCAACAACATCCTTTCCTGAGCTTACTACGCCAAAAGCTTGAGCCTGTATAGGCGTAGGAGTTGTAAAGCCTAGATCGTCTAGAGCGTTGTATAATGGGGTATTTAAATTTAAATCTTGAAAAGTCACTTATTGTAATTTAGTCTGCAAAGTTAGTGCTATTATTCCTTTTAAACTAGATGCTTTTTGTCTATTTCAATGACGTAAGAGGCTTTAAATGTTTGTTTTGAATCTAAAGTTTGTATCCCTTCTTTAGTTTTAAAGTCCTGATTATGATTTTCATGGTCGGCTACACCCAACCAAGGTTCTATGCAAACATAATCTGCATTTGGTTTTGCCCAGACACCTAAATACGGAAATTCCGGATAATCAACGGTAAGTATGTTGCCGTTTACTTTGCTTTTTAAAGCCACTTTTCTGGATTTTAAATCTTTAAAAATCAATGCATCTTCGTTAAACAAGTCGTAATGCAAAGGGATTTTATTACCGTTCGAAATAACAGGAAATGAGGTGTCTGTTACCAATCCGCTGTCCATATTTAAAGCATAAGATTCTGCCGTTTCTTTCTGCTCGAATTCTAAATAATAATCGTTGTAATCTTCATTTTTGTAAATCGGACATTTAAAAGCAGGATGCCCGCCAACTGAAAAGTATAAAATGGTATCATCTAAGTTTTCAACGATATGTGTCACTTTTATAGTGTTTTCAAGTAATTCAAAAGCTATGGTAAATTTAAATTTAAACGGATACTGTTTTAGTGTGTCTTCAGAATAGTGAAGCGAAAAACTAAGTGTATTGTCGGCTTGTTCCTCAAGTTTAATAGCCGTATTATTTCTAATAAAGCCGTGTTTAGTCATGTTATATTTACCGCCTTCAAAAGTCATAGTGTTGTCTTTTAAAGCCCCAATGATAGGAAATAAATTAGGTGCAAAATTTGCCCAAATTTCAGGATCGGCATTCCACATAAATGTATTGGAGTTATTTACGGCATCGATGGCGCAAAGTTCGGCTCCAGACTGTTTTACGGCAATTTTTAATATTTCGTTTTGTAAGGTATACATGGGAAAAAGGTTATAGATTAGTTGTCGTGCTTATATACTTAAGTTTCTCGCTATTGCAAAAATAAAAAGACTCATATATAAGACCTTGAATTGTAACAGGGGTAACGAATATTGTATTACTAAATACAGAAATTCATAAAACCTCTAAACAAAAATACAAATCTGATTCTATATTCAAGAAACTAACTAACTTTACACCTAAAATTTTTGAAACTTGAGGGTAACGTTATCTAAACATATTCAGGATCCTATTATATTTAAACAACAGCTTTTGCTCTGGAGTCAGCAGTTTGATGATGTGGTTTGGATGGATTCAAATTTGCACAATACGGCATATTCTAATTTTGATGCGGTACTTGCTGTAGATGCCTTTACAAGTATACAAACCGACTATATAGAGGCTTTCGATAAGCTACAAGAATATCAGGAGTCTACTAAAGATTGGATTTTCGGTTATCTTACTTACGACGTTAAAAACGGATTAGAACAATTAGAATCTAGTAATTACGACGGATTAGAATTTTCAGATCTTTTCTTTTTTCAACCTAAGAAGTTATTTCTTTTAAAAGGGAATCAGGTTGAAATTAAATACCTAAATATGGTGGATGACGAATTGGAATCTGATTTTGAAATCATTAATTCATTTCAAATTTACGAGACTGTTTCCGAATCCAGTGCCATTAAAATTAAACTCCGGATACATAAAGATGCCTATTTCGAAAAGGTTAATGCGATGTTAGATCATATTCATCGTGGCGATATTTACGAAGCAAATTTTTGTCAGGAATTTTATGCTGAAAATGCCAAAATTAATCCGCTTGAAACGTATTTAAATTTAAATGCAGTGTCAAGACCACCATTCGCGACATTTTTAAAGCAAAACGATAAATTTTTAATGTCGGCTTCTCCAGAACGATACATTAAAAAGGAAGGATGTACCATAATCTCGCAACCTATAAAAGGGACTGCAAAGCGATCTGTAGATGAAGTAGAAGATCAACAGTTAAAGTATGATCTAGAACATAATGAAAAGGAGCGTGCCGAAAATATTATGATTGTAGATTTGGTACGTAACGACTTGTCTAAAACGGCGATTAAAAGCTCTGTGGTGGTCGAAGAATTATGTAAAGTGTATAGCTTTCCGCAAGTACATCAAATGATTTCTACGGTAACTTCTAAAATTTCTGAAGACACAAAACCCGTAGACATTTTAAAAACGACATTCCCAATGGGAAGCATGACCGGAGCTCCGAAGCTTTCAGCAATGAAAATTATTGAAACCTTGGAAGAAAGTAAACGCGGTTTGTATTCAGGAACTGTGGGGTATTTTACTCCGGATGGCGATTTCGATTTTAACGTCATCATCCGAAGTATTTTATATAATCAAAGTAAAAAATATGTATCCTATTCTGTAGGTGGCGCAATTACATCTAAAAGCAATCCGGTTAACGAATACGAGGAATGTTTGCTTAAAGCCAAAGCTATGCGAGACGTTTTAGAACGTTAATTTATGTGATTTCTGAAGCGTTTTTTTACGTTTTTTAATATGTTTTCTATCCGCGTCACTTCAATTTTTTTAATTCTCGAAATGTCTTCATAAGGTAAATTAGCGACCACATAAAGATCGACTACATTGGAAATTCTAAAAGGTAACCATCCGTAAAACTTGCTCATTATAGCACGTTTTGTTGTTGGCTGAAGGTTGCCTAAATCTAACGCATTAATAATTTTCTGATTATTTTCGTCGTATAAAAATACATCTTTCTCTTGTGTATTTTGCTTGTACGAAATATCGTCCAACTCGTCCATCATAACAAAATCCATATCGCCATCGATAGAATAAGGTTCGTCTAAACGATTTAATTCTTCTTGTAAAAAGGTGTTGGTGCTAATGGTGTTTTGATGATGTCCTTCTTTAATAAAGAGCTCTTCCAGATAGATGTCTATAATTCTAAACAGTTTTATTTTTATATCGTGACTGTTCATATCTGCATCGTAACCTTTTTCGTAGAGACGAATAATACAATCGTCGATTACACCATTAGAATGGTATAAATTTATAGGTAAAATCCCAACAGATTCTGCAATGTGCAAGCGGTGTTTTACATAAGGTTGTAAACTAGCAGTTATTGATAAGACTTTTTTGTTGAAGGCTTTTTGCGCCGTATCTGCGTTAATTTGTTCGTCTGTTTTCATGCTAAAAAGTTTAATCTCGGTTATTCTAAAGTTACTAAAATTAGAGATATAAAAATGTTAATAGAATACTTAAAATTTATACATATTAAAAATCCGTTTTTTATAAAGTGTATATTTGTGCTATGGTCAATACATTCAAAAATCATATACATAATACGCTTCCGTTTTTAAAGGATAAGAAATTAATGCTTACTATTTCTGGCGGAATTGATAGTGTGGTACTTGCATATTTATGCCGAGAGTTAGATTTAAATTTTGCTTTAGCACATTGTAATTTTAATTTGAGGGGTGAAGAAAGTGATGCAGACGAAGCGTTCTTAGTTAAGTTAGCAGACGATTTAGATTTGAAGCTTTTTACTGAAAATTTCGATACAACGCGTTATGCAGAAGATGCAAAACTATCTATTCAAATGGCAGCTCGGGAATTAAGATACCGATGGTTCGACGAATTAGTAAATCAGTTTCATTTCGATTATGTGTTAACCGCGCATCATGCCGATGATAATTTAGAAACCTTTTTAATTAATTTATCGCGAGGTACAGGATTAGAAGGGTTAACTGGAATTCCTGAAGTTAACGATTATATTGTACGTCCACTTTTACCGTTTTCTAGAGCGGAGATTGTATCATACGCCAATGCTAACGGTATAACTTGGAGAGAAGATAGCAGTAATAGTTCGACTAAATATTTACGAAATAAATTACGTCACGAAGTTATTCCTGTACTTAAGGAAATCAATGCTCAATGGCTTCAAAATTTTAAGATGACGCAGGAGCATTTGCACGATTCTAAAATTTTGATTGACGATTTTATGACTCAAGTTTATAAAGATGTGGTGATTTTTGAAGGAGATATTATAAAATTTGATGTCTCAAAATTATTAAAATATCCTAACCCCAAATCTTATTTATACCAGCTTTTAAAGTCTTATAAATTTACAGCTTGGAACGATATTTATGCCTTATTAGAGGCGCAATCTGGAAAACAAGTGTTTTCTGAAACACACAGATTACTTAAAGATCGAGATGTTCTCATTTTGAGTTTAAAAGCGCATACTGATGAAGCGCAAGATGCTCAATACACAATAACCAATGATTTAGCTCCTGCAGAAACTGCATGTGGAACGCTTCGCTTTGAGACTGTTTCCGAAATGCAAAAGGGAGAAAGTAATACCATTTATGTCGATAAAAATAAACTTCAATTTCCTTTAACCCTAAGAAAGTGGGAGCAAGGCGATTATTTTTTTCCTTTAGGGATGCAAGGAAAAAAGAAGCTTAGTAAATATTTTAAAGATGAAAAACTATCACTTTTAGAAAAAGAAGAGGTGTGGGTATTGTGCTCCGGAAACGAAATTGTTTGGGTGGTAAATAGACGTGCAGATAACCGTTTTAAGGTGTCGGCTCAAACCACAGACATTTTAAAAATATACTTTTAAATATTTTTTTTAGTTCGAAATTTAGATATTAATGCGTTTTAATTCAGTTAGTTAAATCGTTTTTAGTATTTTTAAGTAAACGAACTATTTATGTTAAAGAAAGTATTTGGAAGCGCCGTCTTTGGAGTAGATGCCATAACTATTACGGTCGAGGTAAATGTAGACGGTGGTATTGGGTATCATTTGGTAGGTCTTCCCGATAATGCTATTAAGGAAAGTAATTTTAGAATTGCTGCCGCTTTACAGAACAATGGCTATAAAATTCCAGGAAAGAAAATTATAATTAATATGTCTCCGGCCGATTTACGAAAGGAAGGTTCTGCTTACGATTTAACCTTAGCTTTAGGAATTTTGGCGGCCACAAATCAAATCCCTGCCGAAGGTTTAGAGGATTATATTATAATGGGAGAACTGTCTTTAGATGGCACCTTACAACCTATAAAAGGTGCATTGCCCATTGCTATTAAAGCCAAAGAAGAAGGGTTTAAAGGTTTTATTTTACCTGCTCAAAATGCTAAAGAAGCGGCGATAGTAAACGATTTAAAAGTATATGGTATAGAATCGATTAAAGAAGTAATCGATTTTTTTAAAGATGGAAAACCATTAGAACAAACCGTAATTAATACAAGAGAAGAATTCAATAAGAGTTTAGATTTTCCAGAATTCGATTTTGCAGATGTTAAAGGACAGGAAAGTATAAAACGGTGTATGGAAATTGCGGCTGCCGGCGGGCATAATATTATTTTAATAGGACCTCCAGGTTCCGGAAAAACAATGCTTGCGAAGCGATTACCTTCTATATTACCACCCATGACTTTACATGAAGCCCTAGAAACAACTAAAATTCATTCTGTGGTTGGCCGGGTAAAATCTCATATCGGACTAATGTCTCAAAGACCTTTTAGAAGTCCGCATCATACAATTTCTAATGTAGCCTTAGTAGGAGGCGGGAGTTATCCGCAACCTGGGGAAATTTCGTTGTCGCATAACGGCGTATTGTTTTTAGATGAGTTGCCCGAATTTAAACGGGACGTTTTGGAGGTAATGCGACAGCCTTTAGAAGATAGGGAAGTTACTATTTCTAGGGCAAAATTTACTGTGACTTATCCGAGTAGTTTTATGTTAGTGGCAAGCATGAACCCGAGCCCGAGTGGTTATTTTAACGACCCTGGATCTCCGGTGACGTCATCCCCAGCAGAAATGCAACGGTATTTAGGGAAAATTTCTGGACCTTTATTAGACCGGATTGATATACATATTGAGGTAACTCCAGTGCCTTTCGAAAAATTGTCTGAAGACCGCAAAGGCGAATCGTCTGTAACGATACGCGAACGGGTAACTAAAGCAAGATCACATCAAACCCAGCGTTTTAAAGATTTTGAAAATGTACATTATAATGCACAAATGAATACGAAACACATTCGTAATTTTTGTAAACTAGATGAGCCTTCTAAGCTTTTGTTAAAAACAGCAATGGAACGTTTAAATTTATCCGCTCGAGCTTACGACAGGATTTTAAAAGTTTCACGAACAATTGCCGATTTAGAAAATTCTGAAATTGTTAAAGGTGCGCATATTAGTGAAGCCATACAATACCGAAGTTTGGATCGTGATGGCTGGTTGGGCTAAGAGTCAAATATAATTAGTATTTTTAAACTCATATTACTAAGTTTTAAACCCAACCCTAAATGAGTAAGAAGATTAATAAAATGGAAGGCCCACGCGGATTGATAACACCCGACGAGGCAAAGGAATTAGATCAGGCTTATAACTCTAGACAGGAGCTAATTAGCGAATCTATTTTAAAGAGACCAGATAATCGTTCTACTTGGTACGCCATCGAAGAGATTGAAAAATTCTTAGCTTATGCCAAAAATCAAGCGAAAGATTTAGGATATACCTTAGATGGGATTCGTATTTATGAAGGAGCTTACCCCGATGTAAAAGACGAAGCAGGGTATACAACTATGTTTTTAATTCCGACAGGTACGCCTAATAATAAAAATTCTTCTAAATGTACGTCTATCGATGGTGGCGACATTCCTGGAGGAAGTGGCCTTAATAAGGGAGCCAATGGTGAACCACCAAATTCAAATTATCCCCAATAGATTTTGTATGGAAGAATTTTTTAAGAATTACTATTTGATTCTAACCATTTCTTTTGAATCTATAGCGGCTTTAACAGCTATATTTACTTATAAAAAGTACAAGCATACAGCTATAAAATATTTTATATACTTTTTAGTTTATGTTGTGGTTTGCGAAACATTAGCGTTTTATACATTTCTAGTTAATGATGGCATTTTTAATTTTTTAAAAGGTACTATTTTTCAAAAGAATTATTGGTTTGGGAATTTGTACTGGGGTATAGGAGCTCCTACATTCTTTATGTTTTTTTATTTGAAATTATTCAATTCTATTAAGATTAAAAAATTTGTGAGGGCATTAATTCCTTTATTTCTATTAATCTCCATAGGAACCATTGTTTTTGATGTAGAATATTACTTTAATAATTATATAGTTTCTAACGACATTTTTGGAGCACTTATTATTCTGTTAGTTGTAACTCTTTATTTTTATGAAATATTACAATCAGATAAAATTATTACGTTCCATAAGTCTATTTATTTCTATATAAGTTCTACAATGTTTGTTTGGGTGTTAATTACAACGCCTTTAGTGTTTTACGATATTTATTTTACAACGGCAGATTGGAGTTTTGTAATTTTAAAGAGGCAAATTTTTTTAATTTCTAATATGTCTATGTATCTAACTTTTAGCTTAGCTTTATTATGTTGCAAACCGGAGAAACGTTAATTAGTACACCTGCCGAAAGGTATTTATTGATTTACATGATTGGTGTACTTTTTATAGTATGTACATTAATTATAGTATTCTTTATGGTGTTTCAAAAACGAAAGAATAAGTTGTTAATAGATAAATTTAATCAGCAACGGTTATTCGAAGAAGAAATTTCAATTACCAGAATAGAGATTCAGGAACAAACTTTAAAGAATATAGGACAAGACTTACATGATAATGTTGGCCAGTTATTATCTGTAGCAAATATGCAACTTAGCATTTTATCAAAACAAGTTGGGCCAGAATTAGAATCGTCGTTTTTAGAAAGTAAAGATTTAGTAAAGGAAAGTTTACAAGAGTTGCGTTTACTTTCAAAATCATTGAATAGTGAGGTTATCGAGCGTCGTGCGCTAGAAGATTCTATCACCACAGAGATTGAACGATTTAATAAATTAGGATTAATTGATTCTGAATTAATTGTTGAAGGAGATTCTAGTCGGTTTAACAATGGAAAAGATGGTATTATCTTATTCCGAATTTTTCAAGAATTTTTCGCGAATACAATTAAATATTCGAAAGCATCTCGTTTACGCGTACATATTGAATATAAAACCGATTTAGTAATAATAAACGCATCAGACGATGGTATTGGATTCCATGTAAAAGACGTTGAAAAAGGTTCGGGATTAATAAATATGGAAAGCAGAGCCGCATTAATTCATGCCGATTTTAATCTGACTTCAAAGCCCGGAGAAGGTGTCAATCTAAACGTTACATATAAGTATCGCTCGTACTAATTACAGGCATGCGTCCCAAAGCGGATCTTTTGGAAGTGGTGCAGAAATACTAATATTTTCTTTGGTTACCGGATGAATAAATTCGATATGTCGGGCGTGTAAATGTATGCTAGCATCCTTATTGCTACGGTCTGCACCATATTTTAAATCGCCCCTAATAATACATCCAATATTTGAAAGCTGACATCTAATTTGGTGATGACGCCCCGTTTCCAATTCAATTTCTAGTAGCATATAGCGATCTAGTTGCTTAAGTACGCTATAATGTAAAATTGCTTTTTTACTATCTTTTATCTCCTTAATATAGGCAGTAGACTTGTTGTTTTTAGGATTCTTTTTTAACCAATTTATTAAGGTGTCGTTTTGTTTTGGAGGCATACTATGTACAAGTGCCCAATAGGTTTTATTTACATCCTTACTCACAAACATGGCATTTAATCGGGTTAATGCTTTACTTGTTTTTGCGAATATAACCAGTCCAGTCGTTGGTCGGTCTAGACGATGTACAACACCTAAGTATACATTTCCAGGTTTATCGTATTTATCTTTTATATACTCTTTTACAACGTCGCTTAAAGGTTTATCTCCAGTTTTATCGCCTTGCACAATATCTCCAGCACGCTTATTTATTATAATAATGTGATTGTCCTCAAAAAGGATCTGTAAATTGGATTTATTGGATAGTAATTTCATGACTTAGAACATAAGATGTTTTAATGTATTTCCGCGATGTATTCAATTTTGAAGATGTCTTCAGAAATACATTTTAAATCTTTAACGATTAGTAATTGTGCTTCAATAAAGGGCTAACACTTTATAAGGCCTATTTACCTTAACTTAATACTGCTCCTTGTCGCTCGGGAAATCAACAGATTTTACATCGTCTACATATTGCGAGATGGCATTCGTCATATCATCATATAAATTTAAATAACGACGTAAAAATCTAGGGTGGAATTCTTTTGTCATTCCAATCATGTCATGAAGTACTAAAACCTGACCATCGACACCGTTACCAGCTCCAATTCCAATAACTGGAATATCTAGCATGTCGGCAACTTCTTTAGCTAATTTTGCAGGTACTTTCTCTAAAACAAGAGCAAAACAACCGGCTTTTTGAAGTAATAAAGCATCAGATTTTAATTTTTCGGCTTCTTGTTCTTCTTTAGCACGTACACTAAAAGTTCCGAATTTATATATAGATTGTGGCGTTAATCCTAAATGTCCCATTACAGGAATCCCAGCATTTAAAATGCGCTTAATAGATTCTTTAATTTCCTTACCTCCTTCAACTTTTATAGAATGCGCTCCACTTTCTTTCATAATTCTAATGGCAGAACGCAACGCTTCTTTAGGGTCGCTTTGGTAACTTCCAAAAGGTAAATCTACCACAATTAAAGCACGGTTTACACCACGAACTACAGAAGACGCATGATAAATCATTTGATCTAGTGTGATAGGTAATGTTGTTTTATGACCGGCCATAACATTACTAGCAGAATCGCCAACAAGAATTACATCTATGCCTGCACCATCAACGATTGTAGCCATGGTATAATCGTAAGCCGTTAACATGGAAATTTTTTCTCCATGAGCTTTCATATCATTAAGTGTTTTTACGGTGACTTTTTTATAATCTTTTTGTGCTACAGACATACGTTTCTATATTTTAGAGGGTAAAAATACTGAGTTTTTACAGACTATTAAAGAATATATCTATTAATTCCTTAAAGAGATGCAAAATATTAAGACCTAAATAATGAATAATTGAATTGATTATTAGAATTGGAAATAAATGAAGGGTTGGAAGTCGCTTGAAAACGCTTGATAACAAATTACTCCGGTTAACACGGCAAGTGCGATCTTAATAAAAACAGGACTTTTAGAATACTGTATTTCAATACGATCCTTTAAATATTGAGGCAGCCAATGTGTTAAATATCCTATGGCCATAACCCAAAATACAGCCTGATAATGCACTAGAATATCTATGGCGTGTGTCCAATCCATATTATTGGCGACTTGCGAATACCAGCGTGAAATATGGTCCATACTTTCCCCTCGGAAATAGATTCTTGTAAAGGTGATAAATATAAAGGTAACTGCTATTTTCCAAGCTCTAACATACCTTTGGTTTTTTAATTCGTATGGACTTATTTTTCGCCAGAATTTATAAACCACAATTCCGAGTCCGTTTAAGCCTCCCCAAATCACGTATTTCCACGATGCTCCATGCCATAAGCCACCAATTAGCATAGTAAGCATTAGATTAATGTTTGTGTTAATTTGGTTGCGAACTTTACTATTGTAAAGCGATAAGATAAATAGAGCGAGTAATATTAATAGCGTAGAGAATACAATTAGTAAATTTCCGAAAGCTAGGATGACACCAAGTAATATAACGCTTAAGATAATGTAAGATGCTACGGTTCCTTTTTGGTTTCCTCCCAACGGAATGTATAAATAATCGCGTAACCATGTAGATAGCGAAATGTGCCAACGTTTCCAAAAATCTCCTGCATTTGTGGCTTTATAAGGTGAATTAAAGTTCTTAGGTAATTCGAATCCCATTAATAAAGCTAAACCAATTGCAATATCGGTATAACCTGAAAAATCACCGTAAATTTGAAGCGAATACCCAATCATGGCCATAACGTTGGCAAAGCCGGAAAACATCTCTGGAGCATCGAAAACCCGATCTAGAAAATGCATCGCAATAAAATCGGCAAACAGCATTTTTTTTATGAGTCCTTTTAAAATTAAATAGGTCCCGGCATCAAAATTATGTTTTGTAAGTATAGTAGGTTTTGAAATCTGAGGCACAAAACTTTCGGCTCTCACTATAGGACCTGCAACTAATTGCGGAAAGAAACTAACATAAAACCCGAAGTCTAATATTGAGCTTAATGGTTTTAGTTTTTTTCTGTAAATATCTACACTATAACTTATGGTTTGGAAGGTGTAAAATGAAATACCTACAGGTAGTATAATTTTATCAATCGTGAAATAATTCTGATTACTAAAAATATTTCCCCACTGTGCTAAGATATTTAAAACCTGATAATTGGTGCTAAAGAGTGTGTTAAAAGCATCTGTGAAAAAGTAGGCGTATTTAAAATAGCTTAGTACAAACAGGTTAATGCAAACACTTAATGCAACTAATGCCAAACGCTTGTGTTTATTATCTGTTTTGTAAATATTTCGGCCGATAAAGAAATCGACCAGCGTGCTAAAAATTAAAATTCCAATAAACAGTCCGCTTGTCTTATAATAGAAAAAGAGCGAAATTAGGAATAAATATGAGTTACGAAGCGGTACTTTTTTGTAAAGTAAAGCGAATATAAAATAGGCAACCGCAAAGAAAATCCAAAAATTTACTTGTGTAAAAATTAATGGAAAATCTTCCGAGAAGGTGAAAATGTCGTAAAACCTATTCATTCAAATTTTTAAAATGCGTTAATAAAACATCTTTGTCTCGGTGTGTTGCTTCTGCCCAAGCATCGACCATTGCTTTTAAAAATAAATCGGCTTTTATACTGTAACCTAATTTAGTAAAGTGAATACGATCGCGGGGCATGAGTTTCGCTTTATACCAATCGTTAGACGATCCTAAACCTCCCATCACACTAAATAAATCCCAAACAGCCATGTTATATTTTTTGGTCAATTCCACTATTATGCGTTGTTGCACAGCGGTATTCGGATTCGGAATTCTTTTCTGATAATAATCGTCGTTTGGTACGGTTAACAAAATGGCGCAATCTGGATTAGCACGTTGAATTATTTGAATAAAACTTTCGTAATACGCCCTAAATGCATTGGCATCAAATTCGTCTTTAGGCATATAAGCATCATTAGTGCCTACAGAGATAATAAACATATCGGGTTTATATAGTTGAAGCTGTTTCTCGAAATATACCGAGCGGTCGTACCATGCAAAACTAGCTCCGTTAACACCAATTGTGGTGTATTCAATCCCTGGATCGTCGTTCATAAATTCCATTCCCATCAATAAAAATTCAGGAGAAACGCAGGTTGTATCGGTCATTTTTAGGTTCAACACCGCAGCATCTACAGTTTTATTAAAGCGAAATTCTTTATACATTCCATCGTAATTAATCGTATCGGTTACTACCAGCGTGCTATCTAAGATGTCTAAATTGTAATCTTCCATCCAAGTATTGTAAAAGACTCTTAGTTTATTAAATGTATAGGGTTTCTTTGTATAGTTTTTATAATTGGCTTTTGCGTAAATCTGATCTTCACGACCTCTAAATGCAGCACTTACTCCCGATAAGCCCCAGGTAACACTGTCTTTTTTTACCGAGCATCTGTAGCCTTGCCATTTATCGTTATCTGCTTCAATTCTGTAATTTAAAGGGTTATTGGTATGTGCCAAATGAAAAGGGTAAACAAAACCCCGTTGTCCTAAAGACACATCGTTCATGTTTTGTAAATATGTTCTAATTTTATTCGAATAGATGTCGGCTTGAATATGAGAGCCTCCAATATGAAAAATGTGCATCTTTTTCTTTTTTCCCATATAGATGCTGTCTAAGTCAGCAAAGAATTTTTTAAAGGCTGGAGATTCTGAAGCGTATTGAAAAGTGTTCGCTTCAAAGTTTATTAAATGGCCATATTTTGGCGTAATACTATCTAAAATATAGTCTTGTGCAAACATTGACATCGACATAAAAAGAGAAAGTACTAAAATTTTAAGTTTCATTAGTTTTGTGTTAAATCCATGTATAAAGAGAGAAAAAATAATTCAGAAATTATTTTAGTCCCCGAAAGTGTAAAGTGTGTGTAATCGCTACCGGCCAGTTTCTGATCTACCCAATGTTCCATAGCATTTTCGCCACCCATAGCTTTAAATGTGCTCCAATATGCGATATCATTATTATAGCACATTTCTCGTAACAAATTATTTAAATAGGGTAAAAGCGGATACGTTCGTAATGCACCATTTTCTGTGGTTGTCATATCTGAAGGTCCGATAAAAATAATGCTGGCATCTTTTGTTTTTCGTCTAACCCAATTGATATGATTTTTTAAATACCCTACATATTGACTTACTTCTAAAGAGTCTTTTACATACGGTACAGCGTTTCCACCATATTGAAAAATTAATACTTTGGGATCTAATTTCGAATACATTTGAGAGAAGTTTTCACTATTTAATCCCGCAAATACAGTTCCAGAAGCACCGCGCATAGCTACATTATCTAACTGAATGCCTGCCTCTCCATCAAGGGTTAAGCCATAAACATCAGGGCTCATTTTTCCTTCAAGTTCAAAAACAAGTTTTGTTGCCGGTTCGGCTAATTTTATATTATAATCATGGTAATTTCCATCGGAAATTAAATGTCCTTCTTTTATTAGCGCACCATTAGAAAATACTTTTATGGAAACAGGAAGTTGTGAATTACCGTAATGAAAACCAATCGTGGTAAATTGGCGCATATTGGTATATGTTTTTGTTGATGGTTTTACCGAAATACTGGCCTTTACAAGAGCTATGGTATCTAAATTGACACTATTCGCGATAAACTCGAAATAGGGCGTAAATCTCGAAAACGTGGTATACGCACCATATTTCTTATGGTCGTAACGTTTTTTTGAAGGATCGAAAGCGGCATGACGTGTCCAATTTTCTGAAGTTGTAATTACAGCACTTATGTTTTCATAAACTTGAGAAACAGGTGTAAATCCAGGACCATTTCCGCCGTATAAATTTTGAAGTTTATTTCGGATATAAGACGACATGCGATCGCCTTCAATCTGAGAATCTCCGTAGTGAATAATTCTACTTTTCGGAGCTGTAAGTTGTGCTTTTAAATGCGAAATAAATTCTTCTTTGTGTGATGGGTACGAGATGCGTTCAATCTTAGAGGTGTCTATTTTAGACAGGTTGGGAATCTTAGGAACGAATTTCTTCTTGTTATCAGCTTTAATGTCGTCATCTGTATCGACTAAAGCCTCTATGTTATTAACAAGACTATCTAAAGCTTTTAGGTTGCTTTTTGATGCCTTTTTGGTTTCTAAAAACGAAGCTGTTGTTGGATATTTTATAGTCTGTCCGAAAAAGGAAAAGCCATCCTTAGAAGTTCCATTCGGTAACCGGTTTGAAGTACTAAAATATGTAAGTCCAAATAATATTAGCAAGGTCACGCAAATGCTAAGACATATTTTAAATGGGCTGTAATTCATATAGACGGTAACCGCGCGTTTTTATAAGCACAATTATATTATAAATATATTGCGAACCCTTAATATAATCAAACTTAAGTTACAGTTTAACAATCGGATAAGTTCACCCCAACAGCTAAACCACCTTCCGATGTTTCTTTATACTTAGAATTCATGTCTTTTGCCGTTTCCCACATCGTAGAAACCACCTTGTCTAAAGGTACTTTTACATTATTAGGATCGGTTTCTAGAGCAAGTTCGGCCGCATTTATAGCCTTAATAGCTCCCATAGAATTACGTTCTATACACGGAATTTGAACTAAGCCACCAATAGGATCGCAAGTTAGACCAAGGTGATGTTCCATAGCAATTTCGGCAGCAACTAACACTTGTTCTGGAGTTCCTCCTAAAAGTTCGGTTAATGCGCCTGCAGCCATTGCCGATGATACGCCAATTTCGGCTTGACAGCCGCCCATAGCAGCAGAAATAGTGGCTCCTTTTTTAAAGATACTTCCAATTTCTCCAGCAACTAATAAGAATTTTTTAATGTGTTCGAAATTTGCCTCATGATTTTCAATAACTAAATAATACATTAGTACAGCAGGGATTACCCCGGCGCTTCCGTTTGTGGGTGCAGTCACCACACGACCTAAGGACGCATTTACTTCGTTTACAGATAAGGCAAAACAGCTTACCCATTTAAGAATTTGACGGAATTTAACTTCGGTACTACGAATAGATTCTAACCATTCTTGCGGATTATTATAAGGAATGTCGCCATGCAACTTCTTGTGCATATCAAAAGCACGTCTGCGCACATTAAGTCCGCCAGGTAAATTTCCCTCAGTGTGGCAACCCGTATACATACATTCTAGCATGGTGTTCCAGATGCGGTGTAGTTCGAAATCTATTACATCAGATTCACGTAAAGATTTTTCGTTTTCAAGGACAACACTAGAAATTGGTAAATTAAGCTGATTGCAAAACTCTAATAATTTCACTCCCGTATCTACAGGATAGGGCAGTGTACATTGAAAAATAATTTTATTCGCTTTAGAATTTACACGTTCTTCTTTTACAACAAAACCACCACCAATAGAGTAGAAAGTCGATTTATACTTTCTTCCATTAATTAAAGCAGAGAAGGTTAATCCGTTTGAGTGGAAAGGCAGAAATTTTTTATTGAAAATAATATCTGTTTTAAAATCGAAAGGAATTTCCTTTTCGTTATTTAAAGCAAGTATCTTGGTGTTTTTTATGGATGAAATAATTTCACTGATAGAGTCTGTAGGAATACGTTCAGGATCGGCACCTGTAAGACCTAGCATTAAAGCCAAATCTGTGGCATGACCTACACCTGTTAAGGATAAAGATCCATATAAATCTACTGTTACCTTTTCAACTTTATTAAATCTGTTTGATTCTTTTAGTTCTTTAATCCAACGTTCGGCTGCTCTCCATGGTCCTAAAGTATGAGAACTAGAAGGGCCAACACCAATTTTTAACATGTCGAATACTGAAATTATCTCCATTTACGAAATCGTTTTAATCGAAACAAATATACAAGAACTTTCTCGTGAATAACGCGATAAAAGTGCGATAAATGCTAAATATATGCCATAAAAAAAGTGTGATTGAAAACCAGAAATTTAACTGAGAGCAATCACACTTTTTATTAGATTTTTACTATTTATTTTCTTCCAAATCCATAATTAGATTTGCTATTAAAGCTGTCCAACCCGTTTGGTGAGATGCTCCTAATCCGCGACCGGTATCTCCATTAAAGAACTCATAAAAAAGATGTTGCTCCTTAAAATGTTCGTCTTTAGTAAACAGTTTTTCTGCATCATCGGTGTGATACTGAAATCTACCATCTGTATTAGGTTCGAAAAGTTTCACTAACCGTTTTGTAAGCGCGTTGGCTATTTCATTAAGATTAAGTGTGTTTCCAGAACCTGTAGGGAATTCGTAAACATATTTATCGCCGTAAAACGTGTAATACTTTCGTAGCGATTGAATAATCATATAATTAATAGGGATCCAAATTGGCCCTCTCCAGTTAGAATTTCCTCCAAACATATTCGATTGGCTTTCTCCTGGCTCATAATGTATCTCATGATGACCATGATATTCGAAAACAAAAGGATGTTTTGCATGATATTTAGATAGCGAACGGATACCATAATCTGATAAAAATTCTTCTTCATCTAACAAACGTTTCAAAAGATGCTCTAATCTATAACCACGCATAATCGAGAATAAGTAATTCCCTTCTTCATTTGTTTTTTCAATATTCGATATTAAAGACGCTAAATCTGGACGCGTTCTTACAATTTCGGCAATTTTAACTTTAAATCTTTTTAGCGAATCGAAAAGATCTTTATTGATAACTTCTACCGCGAACATAGGAATTATACCCACTAAAGAACGCACTTTTAGCCGATCTGTGATGCCTGAAGACATTTCGACTACATCGTAATAAAAACTATCGTCATTGTCCCATAGTGAAATATCTTTTTGTCCTATATGATGCATCGCCCAAGCGATGTTTAAAAAATGTCTTAGAAATTTAGCAGCAAAATCTTCGTAATTCGTATTGGTTTTTGCCAACTCCAGAGACATTCTAAGTAAGTTTAGGGTAAACATGGCCATCCAACTTGTTGCGTCTGCCTGCTGCATACGAGTAATACCTTCAGGCATTTGGTTACGGTCGAAAACACCAATATTGTCTAACCCTAAAAAGCCACCTTCGAAAAGGTCTGTACCATTTTTATCTTTTTGATTTACCCACCAAGTAAAATTGATAAGTAATTTTTGAAACGATTTTTCTAAGAAATCGGTATCTCCAACACCGCTTTTGTTTTTATCTTTTTCGTACACATTCCAAACAGCCCAGGAATGAACCGGAGGATTCACATCGCTAAAATTCCATTCGTAAGCAGGAATTTGTCCGTTGGGATGCATGTAGTTTTCTTGCAGAACCAATAGTAATTGTTCTTTTGCGAAATAGGGATCTATTTCTACAAAAGACGCCATATGGAACGCAAGATCCCAAGCGGCATACCATGGGTATTCCCATTTATCTGGCATAGATATTACATGCCTATTGGTTAGATGTTGCCAATTAAAATTTCTTGAATTAGCGCGGTAGCTCGGTTTTTCTCCAGGACCTCCAAATAGCCATTTAAAAACATCGTAGTAGTAAAATTGTTTACTCCATAACAATCCAGAAAAGGCTCTTTTAGCAATATGCTGGTGTGTTTCGGGAATGTCTTTTTTAATAATGTCGTTGTAAAACGCTTCACATTCGGCTATACGTTTATCGAATAGGTCGTTAAAATCGGTCCACGGTTCTGCAACAGGTTTTTTACTAAGTCGTATTCTTACACTTTTTTCTTCTCCAGCTTGTAATTCAAATTTTTGCCAAACAGCCATTCGCGATCCTGTTTTTTCAGGATTCACAGTAGGTTTGGAATCTACAACATAATCGTTAATACCATCTTTAACATAGTCTACTTCGTTGTCTACATTATAAATTCGTTTGTTATTAGTTTCGTTGTCACAAAACAGTTGCTCCCCTTTTTCGTGATATAAAAAATATCTACCATTTCTTCCACTTTTAGTTTCAACACAATCATCGGCAACAGAATTTATGCTAGGGCGTGTAAAACGCTTATTGTGTTTCCAGAAGTTGCGATACCATAAATGAGGAAGTACATGTATCTCGGCAGGTTTATTGCCTCTGTTTACAATGGTAACTTTCATTAAAATATCGTCTACATCTGCTTTTGCATATTCGATAAAACAATCGAAATAGGCATTGTCTTTAAAAGCATCGGTATCTAGTAATTCATATTCTGTCTCTTCACGACTACGCTGTGTATTGACTAATTGGTCGTAAGGAAATTCGTTCTGAGGATATTTATATAAGTATTTACAATAAGAGTGTGTGGGCGATGACACTTGATGAAAATAAAGTTCTTTTACATCTTCACCATGATTACCTTGATTATTGGTTAACCCAAATAAGCGTTCTTTTAAAATGGGATCTTTTCCATTCCAAAAGGCCGGAGCCAAACATAATATTTCTCGAGAATCACAAAATCCGGCTATGCCTTCTTCACCCCATCTGTAAGCATTACTTCGTGCATTATCATGATTTATAAAATCCCAAGCATTTCCATGTTCGCTATAATCTTCGCGAACCGTTCCCCATTGTCTTTCGGCAAGATAAGGACCCCATTTTTTCCAATTTTTATAAGTATCAGAAACTGCTAATCTTTCTGCTTCCTGAGTTTTTTTGCTCATTTATGCTTCTATTTTTGTTGGAATTAAGTTTTCAATATACCTATTTTAAGTTAAATAGCATTTCAGTTTGAATAATATCCCTTTGAAAGTCTAATTTATGAATAGGTGATTAGTAAAAGTAAGGTTTATTTTAGCACAGGATAAGAACGTATATAAGTATTATTTAATTTATATTCTTAGAGGAATATTGTTTTCATTTTCGTAAAAAGGAAGAACAAAATTTGTAAAACTCATAGCAATTAATAAAATAAAATAATTTAGGAAAAGTAAAATAGGCTCGAAAAACCCTTAATATTCATCTATAAAGCGTTTAAATATACTCGAGTCCTGATGTTTTTAAAACGTTTTATATATTAAAAATATAACACGACATCTCTTTTGGGTTTTGCCATACAATAGGGCAGGAGGATAGAGTTACTAATTTTAGATTGTAGATTTGTGGAAGTGTGCGTAGCTTCTGTTTAGTTGTTTGAGTAAAGATGTGCTGTAATCTTTTTTTAGAAAAAAAAACGCCTTCAGAATATGAAGACGTTTTAGAAAAATTGACATTAATATAGTAACTATTCAACTACAATTTTTAAGGTCTTGCCTAAGCTTGTTTTAGCCAGATATGTCCCGCTGTTTACATTAGGAACAGTAAATGTTCTAGTGTTTTTTTCTGAAGCGATTGCTCTCCCTTGGATATCAAACAAGGTTACATCTAAGGTCTGATTAAAGTAAATGGTCTGATTAGACTGTACTGGATTCGGGTAGAATTTAAGCGTATTCGTATCTTTTTCAACAGTATCAACGCTTAATGTAATGTTATCTAACCCGTATACACTAATTGTAGAGCTTACTTCGTTAGCAATTACAACTAAACCAGTACCTAAAGTATTGTCTTCTGGAGCGATATAAATAATACCTTCTGGTGCTAAATCTCCACCTTCATCATCTCCAAGAGTACGATTGTTGATGTATTTAATGAATGTTGGATTTGTAGGGTCGGTAATATCATAAGTCATAAATCCACCAACACGTTCTAGCGTAATAAACGCATAGAATTTATCTCCAATTTTAGAAATGGTGACACCTTCTGGCTCAGGGCCCTTATTGTCACTTCTATTTTTAAAATTGTTATTGCTATTACTTACGTTAAATAATGAACCGTAAGTAGGATCTGCAGCAGTGATACGTTCAAAATCATCACCACTATCGTAAACTAAAGCTCCGGTGGTAGCGTTTCTAATACTAAAAGAACGAGAACCGTACATGTGGATTTCGTCGAAATCACCATCGTTATCTGTGTCTCCTGTAGTATTAGCGACTGCTAAACGTCCTATATTTTGCTCTAGTTTTAATAAATCGGCGTTTGGAAAAGCAATAGGGTCTAATACATAATCGCCGTCTCCAACTTTAGCTTCATCTACAAAAGTGTCGTATTCTCTTGCGTCACCTTCGTTTGCTGTAACTACATAACCAATTCCGTTTAATTCGTAATAAGCAATGGCATCTGGCATGTACATACCTTTAACTGGCCAATTTGCCATAAATATAAAGTCAGTTTCATCAGACGCATCAAAAGTATTTCCATTTAAACTAAAATCTTTTAATCCTAAAGGAAGAATATCTGTAATGGTATTAGATTCCAAATCGATAACCGCTAATGCATTATTTTCTTGTAAGCTTACCCACGCTTTTTTAGAATTGTTTGAATACGTAATATATTCAGGTTCTACATCCTGAGATACTGTCGCATTCGGACCAGTAATTCTAACACCGCTAGCTTTTAATTCGTTTAATTGCGCATCGAAAGCATTGAAATTTATAGTTGTTACATCGGCTTGTGTAATGTTTCCTAAACCAGCTGTAGCGGTAATTATTGAAATGGTTCCCTCTGGATCGATACTGTAATCACTATTAGGCTGACCTTCGTTTGCTGTTAGTATTTTTGTTCCGTCTGGAGTAAAACTTACATTGTCAGGTAAGTTTCCAACAGTCACCATAGAAATATGGTCACCATTAGTATCCATAAACAATACCACACCATCACTTTCTGGTCCGTTAGACACAGAAGCAGTCACTAAGCCGTTATAAACAGCAACACTTGTAGGACCTTCAGTGCCGTAAGTTGATAAATCGATTGTTTTAATGGTTGATAGATTCTCTGGATTAGAAAAATCTAAAATCTCAATAGTTTTTCCGATAGAGTTTAAAACAAAAAGTCGTTTTGTTTCTGCATCGTAAGCACTAATTTCTGCAGACCCTGAAGCATCTACTAGATAACTCGTTTTAAACGTAATATTTAATGGGTCGTTCGGGATATCTAAAATATGGTCGTTGTCTATAATATAAACGCCTGTAGTTTCGTAAGCTCCTAAAACAGCATTAGTAGGATTTGAAATTTCTAAAATGAAAAGTTCATCAGTTTCAACTATTGAATCATCTGAAAGCGGAATTGTTAATTCGTAAATTGTTGTATTCGCCGGAATAGTCACTGATTGACTTTCGAAAATGAAATCTGTTCCAGGAGAAGCAGTTATTAATTCACTCACTAAGTTTACATCGAAAGTAACAGCTGTAGCGGAAGCGGTAGATAATTCTAATTCAATCTTAACTTCGGAAGCATCTTCAGAAATATTATAGGTTGATGTAGCAAAAGAAAGCTGTGGTGTTACATGGATAACAGCGCTAAAAGTTCCAGGAGTAGCGTATACTTTAAAACCTAAAGATTCTGCCACTTCGTTAGTAGAAGCTACCCAGTTTGTGCCATCGTTAAAATCGGCATTCGGATTTAAAAGTTCAATAGACGGTCCGTCGCCATCGGCAACTGTTGGCCAAGGCTCCTTATCGTCGTATTCCATAGTGAAAATGATTTCACCTTTCGTATTTACAATGTCTAAAACTTCGCCACCGTTTCCTAAAGCGTTAGAAATACCTTGTGGCATATCTAAAAAGCTTACGCCATAAAACGCATCGGCAGTAGTTTTGTCTGTTGCTAATAAGACCGTAGTTTTAGAGTAGACATTCATTTCAGGGAATGTAAAGATAAAGTTGCCCTCGTCTTTTACTTGAATTCCTCCTAAAGCTATAGCTTGGTCGGTGGTGTTGTAAATTTCTAAAAATTCTAATGCATCAGAATCATCTGAAGGCGCATTGTACATAATTTCGGTAATTATTAAACCTTCTTTTGTGGTATTATAATATAAGGACTCGCTTGTGTATTCTGAGCTTTGCGTATTTCCTTTTACATCTTCAACATTTGCAATTGTTAATACATGAGCAACACCGTCGTTAAAGGCATCGTGGATTAAAGTTGCAGTATTTGAAGTTTCATCATAACTAATGTTCGAGATATTAAGAGCAGGCATAAAGTTATAGTTAGATACAGCTTCTGCGGTTGCCTTAGTAATGGTTTCAGAGAAGATAACATGTGTTGTGCCTTTATCTACACTTACAATGTTTACAACTGAAGGCGCAGTAACATCTTCGGTAGATACTATAAAAGCAGTCGTGTTGAAAGTAGATTCTGGAGCAATGCCATCGTTATGGTCGTCTTCGTCGGTGTCCTGAATGTCGTAATTAGACATGTCGTTAAGCGCCAAGAGGTAGCCATTAACATCTAGCCCTGACTTAGGACCGTTATACACAGCGATATCTGTACCATCTGGACTGTAAGTTATAGCAGTTAGGCCAGGAGTTAATCCTGTATTTGTTAAATCGCCAAAAGCACCAGCTGCATTTGCAACAGCAGCAATAAATGTTGTTGGAGTTTCTAAATCTGTACCTAAATAAGCAAAAATAGCTTCGCTTCCAGAAGATAAACCTCCTGGTTCACCGTCGATGGTTCCGAAGTTAACTGCAGGGATGTTACTAATAGTATTAAACGTAATTACAGAACCCGCAGGAATGGGTAGGTCTCCGCTTAACCAAGAATACGCGGCTTCTCCGGAATTAAATTCGGTGCCAGTCCATTCTTTATCAGCAAAATGAATTGTGGTGTTTTTAGGGATGTCTACAAATGTAACAACGGCAAAATCGTCGTCTCCATCGGCATTCATGCCAATAAATGCCATATCGCCTGTTTTAATTTGAGCATTAAGGTAGCTTCCTATACATAAAGCTAAAAGAAGTAAAGGTTTTTTCATTTCTATGATTTTTTAGTTGCACAAATGTATAATGGGGTATGTACCGAAAGTGTCATTTAAAGATTACGAAACTTTAAAGCTAAGGTTAGGCATGTTAAATAATTGTTTCCGTCAGTTTATACACGACAAAATTGATTTGTGACAGCTTGTCAGTATGAAAATAGTTGGCACAATGATTGAAATAAGCAAAGGGAAATAAGAATAAATTCAACAACATTAAAATATATAGTAATTATGAGTAAAATTATTGGAATCGATTTAGGAACTACAAACTCTTGTGTGTCTGTAATGGAAGGTAACGAGCCTGTAGTAATTCCTAACGCAGAAGGTAAACGTACAACTCCATCTGTAATTGCTTTTGTAGAAGGCGGTGAGATTAAAGTTGGTGACCCTGCAAAAAGACAAGCAGTAACTAACCCAACAAAAACGGTTTCTTCTATTAAACGTTTTATGGGTAACAAATATTCTGAATCTTCTAACGAAGCAGAACGTGTTCCTTATAAAGTAGTAAAAGGTGACAACGATACTCCAAGAGTAGATATTGATGGTCGTTTATATACGCCTCAAGAATTATCAGCAATGATTCTTCAAAAAATGAAAAAAACTGCTGAAGATTATTTAGGAACTACAGTTTCTGAAGCAGTTATTACTGTACCAGCTTACTTTAACGATAGTCAGCGTCAAGCGACTAAAGAAGCAGGAGAAATTGCAGGTTTAAAAGTACGTCGTATTATAAACGAACCAACTGCAGCGGCTTTAGCTTACGGTATGGATAAAAAAGGTACTGACCAAAAAATAGTTGTATTTGACTTTGGTGGTGGTACGCATGATGTATCTATCCTTGAATTAGGAGACGGTGTATTTGAAGTATTATCTACAGACGGAGATACACACTTAGGTGGAGACGACGTTGATGAGAAAATCATTGCTTGGTTAGCCGATGAGTTTAAATCTGAAGAAGATATTGACTTACGTAAAGACCCAATGGCTTTACAACGTTTAAAAGAAGCTGCTGAAAAAGCGAAAATTGAATTATCATCTTCTGCACAAACAGAAATCAATTTACCTTACATTACAGCAACTGCTAGCGGACCAAAACACTTAGTTCGTACATTATCTAAATCTAAATTCGAACAATTAATCGACGATTTAGTAAAACGTACTATCGAGCCTTGTAAAACAGCTTTAAAAGCAGCAGGTTTATCAATTGGTGATATCGATGAGGTTATCTTAGTAGGAGGTTCTACACGTATACCAGCAGTACAATCTGCAGTAGAGAAATTCTTCGGAAAATCTCCAAGTAAAGGTGTTAACCCAGATGAGGTTGTATCTTTAGGAGCAGGTATCCAAGGTGGTGTTTTAACTGGAGATGTTAAAGATGTATTGTTATTAGATGTTACACCTTTATCTTTAGGTATTGAAACTATGGGTAACGTAATGACTAAGCTTATTGAAGCGAATACAACGATTCCAACTAAGAAATCGCAAGTATTCTCTACAGCAGCAGATAATCAACCATCAGTAGAGATTCACGTATTACAAGGTGAACGTGCTATGGCAGGAGATAACAAAACAATTGGACGTTTTCACTTAGATGGTATTCCACCAGCAAAAAGAGGTACTCCACAAATTGAAGTTACTTTTGATATTGATGCAAATGGTATTATCCATGTAACTGCAGGAGATAAAGCTACTGGTAAAACTCAAGATATTCGTATTGAAGCATCTTCAGGATTAACAGAAGAAGAAATCCAAAAAATGAAAGCTGATGCTGAAGCTAACGCAGAATCTGATAAATTAGCTAAAGAAAAAGCTGATAAATTAAATGCTGCTGATGCCATGATTTTCCAAACTGAAAGTCAACTTGAAGAATTTGGAGATAAATTATCGGCTGATAAAAAACAACCTATCGAAGATGCTTTAGCTGAATTAAAAACAGCTTTCGAATCTAAAGATATCGCAGTAATCGATCCAGCTTTAGAAAAAATTAATGAAGCTTGGAAAGTAGCTAGCGAAGAAATGTACAAAGCGCAAGCAGAAGGACAAGGTGCACAACCAGGACCAGATGCAGGTAGCGAAGGGCAATCTAACGATGGTAGTAGTGATGTTGAAGATGTAGACTTCGAAGAAGTTAAGTAATCTAAAACACTTTATATAGTATTAAAAGCAACCTTAACGGGTTGCTTTTTTTGTTTCTGGAGTTTACTAAACAGAAATTTAATTGTTTATTGATTTGTAGATGATCATGGTTGATTCTCGACGCCACTCCAATACCATTGTAAGGCTATTTAAGTGCTCAATATTTAATCTTTTACCTTTCCTTTTATGTCATATTTTAAACTATGAATTACTAAGTTATTGCAGGGTGTTCGAGCGTAGTCGAGAACCTAAGTATGTAGCACTCTTTAATCTTTAGAAGAGCATTTAGTATCTATTAGAACGTGAAATTAATGCTGTATGAAACGATTTTAATAAAGAAAATGGAGTTGAATCCTTGAGAGTGTGAGAATGATAAATTGCCTTTTCATTCAGTTAATATGTGAAACTGGAGAAATCCCAAGTTATTGCAGGGTGTTCGAGCGTAGTCGAGAACCAATGTATGTAGAACTCTATTATTTTGAGATGAGCAATTTGTATCTATTAGAACGTGAAATTAATGCTGTATGAAACGATTTTAATAACTAAAAAGGAGTTGGATCTTTGAGTGTTTGAGAATAATAAATTGCCTTTTTATTCAGGTAATATGTAAAACTGTAGAAATCCCAAGTTATTGCAGGGTGTTCGAGCGTAGTCGAGAACCTATGTATGTAGAACTCTTTTATTTTGAAATGAGCAATTTGTATTTATTAGAACGTGAAATTAATGCTGTATGAAACGATTTTAATAACTAAAAAGGAGTTGAATCTTCGATTGTGTGAGAATGATAAATTGCATGCAGAGTTGTAGATTACCATGATTCGTTATCGACGCCACTTGAATACCATTCGGATATTGTTTAAGTTCTCAATATTTAATCTCTTACCTTTTCTTTTATATAATATGTGAAACTGTAGAAATCCGAAGTTATTTCAGGGTGTTCGAGCGTAGTCGAGAACCTAAGTCTGTAGCACTTTTTTATCTTTTGATGAGCATTTAGTATCTATTAGAACGTGAAATTCATGCTGTATGAAACGATTTTAATAAAGAAAAAGGAGTTGAATCCTTGAGAGTGTGAGAATGATAAATTGCCTTTTCATTCAGGTAATATGTGAAACTGGAGAAATCCCAAGTTATTGCAGGGTGTTCGAGCGTAGTCGAGAACCTATGTATGTAGAACTCTTTTATTTTGAAATGAGCAATTTGTATTTATTAGAACGAGAAATTCATGCTGTATGAAACGATTTTAATAACGCAAAGGAGTTGAATCTTTGAATGTTTGAGAATGATAAATTGCCTTTTCTTTTATAGGATATGTGAAATCACGAAAATCCAATATCATTATATAGCGTTCGAGCGTAGTCGAGAACATAAGAATCAGTAGAATCTTTTCGTAATGAATTAATCATATAAATGTAAAAACGCAACAATCAGGAATAATACGAAGCTATAGCGTAAGTGAGTGGTTCTAATAGTTCAAGCTTAAGGATTTGTATATCATTGCAAATATTGTCTAAATAGCAGGCATAAAAAAACCGACTCTTTTCAGAATCGGTTTTAATTTATAAGCGAAATGTTATACAATTAGGCTAACGCCTTATTTTACTTTATCTACTATTGCTTTGAAAGCTTCAGGGTTGTTCATCGCTAAATCGGCTAAAACCTTACGGTTTAATTCGATATTATTAGCTTTTACTTTCCCCATGAATTGAGAATAAGATAATCCGTATTGTCTAGCTCCTGCGTTAATACGCGTGATCCATAGTGCACGGAATGTTCTCTTTTTATTTCTACGGTCTCTGTATGAATAAAGCATTGCTTTATCAACCGCGTTTTTTGCTACTGTCCAAACGTTTTTACGACGTCCGAAGTAACCTTTTGCTTGCTTAAGAACCTTTTTTCTTCTGGCTCTTTTTGCTACTGAGTTTACTGATCTTGGCATTTCTTAAATGTGTTTTGTAGTAGGCGGTCAAATTAAATATTGACACTTTTTATGTTTTGGCCTAACTCCAGGGTTATTAAATTGTTTTAACCGATTAAAACGATATTACTTTAAACGTAACATTGTTTTAATACTGCTCTCATCAGATTTATGTACTAAACCATCATGAGTTAGCTTAAGCTTACGCTTTTTAGACTTCTTTGTTAAGATGTGACTCTTAAAAGCGTGCTTTCTTTTAATCTTACCAGTACCTGTTAACTTGAAACGTTTTTTGGCACTAGATTTTGTTTTCATTTTAGGCATCTTGTTCTCCTAGTTTTAAATTATTTCGCTTATTATTTTTAAACCTGATTTACAGGGTTTACTTTGATTTCTTTGGAGCAATAAACATAGTCATACGTTTACCTTCCAATCTTGGCATTTGCTCTACCTTACCGTATTCTTCTAGATCTTGCGCTAAACGCAATAATAAAATCTGACCTTGTTCTTTAAATACAATAGAACGTCCTTTAAAGAATACGAAAGCTTTAAGCTTAGCACCTTCCTTTAAGAATTTTTCTGCATGCTTCTTTTTAAATTCATAATCATGATCATCGGTTTGAGGACCAAAACGAATTTCTTTAACTATAACTTTAGTGGCTTTGGATTTTAAAGCCTTATCTCGTTTCTTTTGTTCGTAAAGAAACTTCTTATAATCCATAACCTTACAAACAGGGGGCACCGCTTTAGGTGAAATCTCAACAAGGTCAAGCTCTTGCTCTTCGGCAATGGCTAAGGCCTTCCGAGTTGGGTATACTCCAACTTCTACATTGTCACCTACTAATCTAACTTCTTCAACTCTAATCTTAGAATTAATTCTATGCTGATCTTCTTTTTCAACCCTTCTCGGGGCTTGTTTTTTTCTACGTATTGCTATGGCTGTAAAATTTTAGTTAAACTTATTTAAAATTGTTTTAATGTTTTATTCGTTTCTGCTTCGACAATTTTAGCGAATTCTTCAATAGAAATACTTCCTAAATCTTCTCCACCGTGTTGACGTACAGATATTTTGTTTTCTTGCTCTTCATTCTCACCTATAATGATCATATATGGAATTTTTTTCATCTCCGCTTCACGGATCTTTTTTCCAATAGTCTCATTTCTATGATCTACAAGGGCGCGAATTTCGTGATTTTCTAGCACATTTAAAACTTTTTCAGCGTATTTTTCATATTTCTCGCTAATAGATAATATAATGGCTTGATCTGGCATCAACCAAAGTGGGAAATTTCCTCCGGTATGTTCCAGTAATATGGCGATAAAACGTTCCATACTTCCAAAAGGAGCACGGTGTATCATCACTGGACGATGCATTTCATTATCACTTCCTTTATAGGTTAATTCAAAACGTTCAGGTAAATTGTAATCTACTTGGATGGTTCCTAATTGCCATTGTCTACCTAAGGCATCCTTCACCATGAAGTCCAATTTAGGACCGTAGAAGGCGGCTTCTCCAGTTTCAACAACATAATCTAATCCTTTCTCTATAGTAGCATTTAAAATCGCTTTTTCAGCTTTTTCCCAATTTTCGTCACTACCTATATACTTCTCTGGATTATCCGGATCTCTCAAAGAAACCTGAGCTGTAAAGTTTTCAAAACCTAACGATCCAAAGACGTAAAGGACTAAATCAATAACTTTCTTAAACTCTTCATCTAACTGATCTGGAGTACAGAAAATATGAGCATCATCTTGAGTAAAACCTCTTACACGTGTTAAACCGTGAAGTTCTCCACTTTGTTCGTAACGATATACTGTTCCAAATTCTGCAAAACGTTTAGGTAAATCTTTATAAGACCATTGCGCACTGTTGTATATCTCGCAGTGATGCGGGCAGTTCATAGGTTTTAATAAAAACTCTTCACCTTCTTTTGGCGTTTTAATTGGCTGAAAACTGTCTTCTCCATATTTAGCATAATGTCCAGAAGTTACATAAAGTTCCTTTTGTCCAATATGTGGCGTAACCACCATTTCGTAACCTTGTTTCTTTTGGGCTTTCTTTAAAAAGTCTTCTAGACGTTCTCTTAAAGCAGCACCTTTTGGTAACCACAATGGTAAACCTTGACCAACTTTAGAAGAGAATGTGAATAATTCTAATTCCTTTCCTAATTTTCTATGGTCACGTTTTTTTGCCTCTTCTAGTAAATGAAGATATTCTGTTAACTCCTTTTGCTTAGGGAATGAAATTCCGTACACACGAGTTAATTGTTTGTTTTTTTCGTCTCCTCTCCAGTAAGCACCTGCAACAGATAATACTTTTACCGCTTTAATTATTCCTGTATTAGGGATATGGCCTCCACGACATAAGTCTGTGAATGTAGAGTGGTCGCAAAATGTAATGGTACCGTCTTCTAAGTTTTCTATTAACTCAGTTTTGTACGGATTGTTTTTATAGGTTTCTAAAGCTTCAGCTTTAGAGATCGCTCTCAAGTTAAAGTCATGCTTTCCACGGGCGATTTCTAACATTTTGTTTTCAATCGTCTTAAAGTCTTTATCAGAAACTATGTGATCTCCAAAATCTACATCGTAATAAAATCCGTTTTCAATAGCTGGTCCAATTGTAAGTTTTGCGCCTGGATATAATTCTTCTAAAGCTTGCGCTAATACGTGAGCAGAAGAATGCCAAAATGCTTTTTTACCTTCATCATTATTCCATGTATATAATACTAAAGATCCATCGGTGGTTAAAGGCGTAACAGTTTCTACGGTTGAACCATTAAAACTTGCCGAAATAACATTTCTAGCTAACCCTTCGCTAATGCTTTTAGCGACATCCATTGGTGTTACGTTTTCTTCAAACGCTTTAATACTACCATCAGGTAATGTAATCTGTATCATATTGTAAATTGAAATTGAATCTACAAAGATAAGAGTATATAAATAGAGACACAATATATATGTGTAAAAATAGACATTAACATGTGGTTAAATATTTGAATTTAAGTAATACGGCTATTACAGGTTACTCCGATTTGGATTTGAAGTTGAAAATTAGATTGATTTTATAAGATTAAAATGGAGTACGTCGTATTCAACCGAGGTTTAAAGCGTGAAAAGAGTTGGAGTACGTTTCTGAAGGATTTTGAAGAATGCAACATGTGATTTACTAAAATGACTAGAAAAAATATAGTCTATAAGGGAGTGGGGATACAGAATAAGATTAGGTTGCCATGGTTGGGATAGCTATTATTGCTACATTATTCTGTGTTTAAACGTAAGTTTTACATTAATTTGAGGTTTTATTGAATTGCCGTAATTGTCGTTGTAATTTTATGATATTAAGTGTATTGTTGTGTTAATGTTAGTTATTTTGTAATACTATGTAATATTTTATATATATTTGAATTTACAAACGTGTTTTTTACGTTTATAAAACAAACAAATTAAACTAAGAGCATGAAAACCAAAAACAATCAACCAAGAAATAAGTCTGCCTTTAAATGGGGTAGCTGTAAATGTGGAAACCTATTACAAAGCATATCGTTTAAATATGTTGCTTTGGCCTTATTATTAACACTTAGTGTAAATGTGGCTTCGGCACAAGAGGAATTAAGTGCGGACGACTATAATCCGTTTAGGATAGGTGCTCACTTAAAGAATATGCATTTGTGGCATGGCTTTGTTGTGCATCCTGGAGCTGTTATAGCAACAGAACTTGAATATAATTCGAGAAACAAGAAGTTTACATTCGGACTTTGGGGTGGTGCTAGTTTTTCTAGTACAGATGTATATAATGAATATACTGGAGAAAATGTAGGTGCTTATTATAAGGAGGTGTCTATATATACTAAGTATCGTTTCTCTGAACGATTTTTTGTAGAAGCAGTGTCTCACAATAATTTTACAGGTGTAGAGGAGAGAGGAGATGATTTACATTACTGGAGTTGGGATAAAACACAGGGGTATAATTTTGTAGATGTAAGTTTCGGTTATAATGTAACCCCAAATACACTATTATACTTAGCAACTATAATAGGAGGTGGATCTGGAGATTATGAAGTAGAAGCCGATGGAACTTTAAAAAATTCGTGGACACAGTATTTTGAAGTGAATAGTGTCGTTTGGAAAAATCAAAATTCTAATTTGTCTCTTTTTGTAGGAGGGGCGTGGTCGTTTTTTACCGATAAAACATTTTACACTGAAGGCGCTGGAGGTGTAGTTAATGTTGGGGCTACATTTAATAAAGATTTGTATATAGTGAAATATAAAGTCCCTGTTTCGGTTACGGCCATGTGGAATCCAGAAGAAGAGAAAACAGTATTGCAATTAGATATAGCGTTATTCTAAAGTACTTGTGATTGATGAGATGAATATTGGTCGTGGTTTACTATTATATATAAGACAGTTGTTCTTTATATAATAGGAGGAATGAAATGACGTTAACTTTTCGAGTTGTTTTCGAGTCTGTGTTTATGGATACGTAAGATGAGTTTGTTGTACTGTACATATTATAGGTAGTTAATTTGAAGGTAGTCATTGTTGTTAAAGAAAGGATGTGTTGTTATAATACATCTTAGTCTATTATATAAGTAATAAGAATAAAAGGATATGAGATGAATAGCTTTGTAAAAGTGTTAGTAGTTCGAAGTGTTATGTATAAGTGGAGATTGTTTGATTGAATTACTACTTGTTGTCTTATTTAGTATAATAGAGTTGTGTGTTGGTAATACTATTGATTTGAAGCTACGTCTATACTATATAGAGCAGGAAAGTAGATGTTTTATTACCGGAAAGAGTCGATGATTTGTGATTAAGTTTTAGTTTATAAAATAATCACACATATAACTATCTAGCAACCTATTATTTACGATTTATTTCAAAATAAACCGTAAATAAATTAGTTATATAGAAATAAAAGGTGGTATATTTGCACCCGCTTAGCGACACAACTACGGTAGTTTAGTTAGGCAACACGTTCATTAACAGAGTCATATTTATCGGATTTAGATTAGTTTCAAAAAAAGATAAAAAAGATTTGTTAGTAACAAAAAAGGGTGTAAGTTTGCACCCGCTAAAAACGGCAACGTTTTTAGAAAACAAAGTTCTTTACAGGTTGTTTTAATGGAGTTAGAAACGTTTTAAAAACGAGTCTAAAAAAAACTTCAAAAAAACATTGTGAGATTAAAAAAAGGGTTTTATATTTGCACCCGCTTAACGAGGAAACGAGTTAAGAAACAAAAAGAGAAATAAGTTCATTAACATATTGAATTGACAGCGTAGATAATAACTGGAAACGGTTATTATCAACAAAAAAGAATAAACCATTTTGAGTACCAACATTTAATTCCATTAGTTGTTAAAAGTAATAGTCGAAAGACTTAAAAATTTAACGATGAAGAGTTTGATCCTGGCTCAGGATGAACGCTAGCGGCAGGCTTAACACATGCAAGTCGAGGGGTAACAGGGAGCTTGCTCCGCTGACGACCGGCGCACGGGTGCGTAACGCGTATGCAATCTACCTTTTACAGGGGAATAGCCCAGAGAAATTTGGATTAATGCCTCATAGTATATTAGAGTGGCATCACTTTAATATTAAAGATTTATCGGTAAAAGATGAGCATGCGTTCTATTAGTTAGTTGGTAAGGTAACGGCTTACCAAGACTACGATAGATAGGGGCCCTGAGAGGGGGATCCCCCACACTGGTACTGAGACACGGACCAGACTCCTACGGGAGGCAGCAGTGAGGAATATTGGACAATGGGCGAGAGCCTGATCCAGCCATGCCGCGTGCAGGAAGACTGCCCTATGGGTTGTAAACTGCTTTTATACAGGAAGAAACACTGCTACGTGTAGCAGCTTGACGGTACTGTAAGAATAAGGATCGGCTAACTCCGTGCCAGCAGCCGCGGTAATACGGAGGATCCAAGCGTTATCCGGAATCATTGGGTTTAAAGGGTCCGTAGGTGGATGATTAAGTCAGAGGTGAAATCTTGCAGCTCAACTGTAAAATTGCCTTTGATACTGGTTATCTTGAGTTATTATGAAGTAGTTAGAATATGTAGTGTAGCGGTGAAATGCATAGATATTACATAGAATACCAATTGCGAAGGCAGATTACTAATAATATACTGACACTGATGGACGAAAGCGTGGGTAGCGAACAGGATTAGATACCCTGGTAGTCCACGCCGTAAACGATGGTTACTAGCTGTTCGGACTTCGGTCTGAGTGGCTAAGCGAAAGTGATAAGTAACCCACCTGGGGAGTACGTTCGCAAGAATGAAACTCAAAGGAATTGACGGGGGCCCGCACAAGCGGTGGAGCATGTGGTTTAATTCGATGATACGCGAGGAACCTTACCAGGGCTTAAATGTAGATTGACAGGACTAGAGATAGTTTTTTCTTCGGACAATTTACAAGGTGCTGCATGGTTGTCGTCAGCTCGTGCCGTGAGGTGTCAGGTTAAGTCCTATAACGAGCGCAACCCCTGTTGTTAGTTGCCAGCGAGTCAAGTCGGGAACTCTAACAAGACTGCCAGTGCAAACTGTGAGGAAGGTGGGGATGACGTCAAATCATCACGGCCCTTACGTCCTGGGCTACACACGTGCTACAATGGTAGGGACAGAGAGCAGCCACTGGGCGACCAGGAGCGAATCTATAAACCCTATCACAGTTCGGATCGGAGTCTGCAACTCGACTCCGTGAAGCTGGAATCGCTAGTAATCGCATATCAGCCATGATGCGGTGAATACGTTCCCGGGCCTTGTACACACCGCCCGTCAAGCCATGGAAGTTGGAAGTGCCTGAAGTCCGTCACCGCAAGGAGCGGCCTAGGGTAAAGTCGATAACTAGGGCTAAGTCGTAACAAGGTAGCCGTACCGGAAGGTGCGGCTGGAACACCTCCTTTCTAGAGAAAGACGACTATTGGAGTAAGATATTAAAAAGGAAAAGGGATAGTTTATTCTTAGCTGTTAATTTAAAAAACAATTTATTATAGTTAGAGTCTCATAGCTCAGCTGGTTAGAGCGCTACACTGATAATGTAGAGGTCGGCAGTTCGAGTCTGCCTGAGACTACTAAATATAATAAATAAAGGAAATTCTAGAAGCTAGAGTAGTGGTTATAAGTACTAACTGCTAACTACTAATTACTATCTACTAGTAATTGGGGGATTAGCTCAGCTGGCTAGAGCGCCTGCCTTGCACGCAGGAGGTCATCGGTTCGACTCCGATATTCTCCACAACGGCAAAAGTTGTCTGCTGATAATAACTTATCAGTGGCGATTCGCCACACGTTCATTGACATATTGAAAAAGATACATAAAAATACATTAAGATATTTGATTATGTAGTATTGCACATACTATATAAGATATATTTTAAATTAAATAATAATTCGTTGTTAATTAAAGTTTACGAGCTTTTAATTAATAACAAACTCATTAAAAAAGCAAAAAGTACAATAAGCTAAATAAGGGCGTATGGGGAATGCCTAGGCTCTCAGAGGCGATGAAGGACGTGATAAGCTGCGAAAAGTTGCGGGGATTGGCACATACAAATTGATCCGCAAATATCCGAATGGGGCAACCCACTATATTGAAGATATAGTATCCGCAAGGAGGTAAACCCGGAGAACTGAAACATCTAAGTACCCGGAGGAGAAGAAAACAAAAGTGATTCCGTAAGTAGCGGCGAGCGAACGCGGATTAGCCCAAACCAGTAATGTTACGGCATTGCTGGGGTTGTAGGACCACGACATTTGAACCATGATGAATTAGAACACTTTGGAAAGAGTGACCATAGAGGGTGATAGTCCCGTATAGGTAAAGATTGGCAAGATAGTGGTATCCTGAGTAGTGCGGGGCACGTGAAACCCTGTGTGAATTTGGCGGGACCATCCGTTAAGGCTAAATACTCCTGAGAGACCGATAGTGAACTAGTACCGTGAGGGAAAGGTGAAAAGAACCCTGAATAAGGGAGTGAAATAGATCCTGAAACCATACGCTTACAAGCGGTCGGAGCCCTTTTGGGTGACGGCGTGCCTTTTGCATAATGAGCCTACGAGTTACCGTTGCTAGCAAGGTTAAGTGATTAAGTCACGGATCCGTAGCGAAAGCGAGTCTGAATAGGGCGCTTTAGTTAGTAGTGGTAGACGCGAAACCGTGTGATCTACCCATGGGCAGGTTGAAGCTGTAGTAACATACAGTGGAGGACCGAACCGGTTGACGTTGAAAAGTCTTCGGATGACCTGTGGGTAGGGGTGAAAGGCCAATCAAACTCGGAAATAGCTCGTACTCCCCGAAATGCATTTAGGTGCAGCGTTGATATATAGTTTTATAGAGGTAGAGCTACTGATTGGATGCGGGGGCTTCACCGCCTACCAATTCCTGACAAACTCCGAATGCTATAAAATGATGATCAGCAGTGAGGGCATGGGTGCTAAGGTCCATGTCCGAGAGGGAAAGAACCCAGACCATCAGCTAAGGTCCCCAAATATATGTTAAGTTGAAAAAACGCGGTTGAACTGCTTTGACAGCTAGGATGTTGGCTTGGAAGCAGCCATTCATTTAAAGAGTGCGTAACAGCTCACTAGTCGAGCGGTTCGGCATGGATAATAATCGGGCATAAACATATTACCGAAGCTATGGATTTATAATTTATTATATCTGGTAGGGGAGCATTCTATAGGTGTAGAAGGTGTACTGTGAGGTATGCTGGAACGTATAGAAAAGAAAATGTAGGCATAAGTAACGATAATGCGGGCGAGAAACCCGCACTCCGAAAGACTAAGGTTTCCTCAGCTATGCTAATCAGCTGAGGGTTAGTCGGGACCTAACGCGAACCCGAAAGGGGTAGTGGATGGACAACAGGTTAATATTCCTGTACCTGCTCTTACTAAAAGTGACGGAGGCGTAAATTTGGTGCGAACTGACGGAATAGTTCGTTGAAGCGAGTAGTAATACCGCGATAGTACACTGAGACTACGGTCAAGGTGATAATCCAGAAAAGCGACTTCCAAGAAAAGCGAAAGAAGCAGCCCGTACCCTAAACCGACACAGGTAGTTGGGATGAGAATTCTAAGGAGCTCGAGAGATTCATGGTTAAGGAACTAGGCAAAATAGACCCGTAACTTCGGGAGAAGGGTCGCCCCACTTCGGTGGGGCCGCAGTGAAAAGGTCCAGGCGACTGTTTATCAAAAACACAGGGCTATGCTAAATTGAAAGATGACGTATATGGCCTGACACCTGCCCGGTGCTGGAAGGTTAAGTGGTGGGCTTAGAGGTTTACCTCGAAGGTCTAAAATGAAGCCCCAGTAAACGGCGGCCGTAACTATAACGGTCCTAAGGTAGCGAAATTCCTTGTCGGGTAAGTTCCGACCTGCACGAATGGTGCAACGATCTGGACACTGTCTCAACCATGAGCTCGGTGAAATTGTAGTATCGGTGAAGATGCCGATTACCCGCTGTGGGACGAAAAGACCCCGTGCACCTTTACTATAGCTTAGTATTGGTTTTGGATAAGTAATGTGTAGGATAGGTGGGAGACTTTGAAGCGGCATCGCTAGGTGTTGTGGAGTCATTGTTGAAATACCACCCTTTGCTTATCTAGAGTCTAACCTTCTTTTGAAGGGACAGTGCTTGGTGGGTAGTTTGACTGGGGTGGTCGCCTCCAAAAGAGTAACGGAGGCTTCTAAAGGTTCCCTCAGTACGGTTGGTAATCGTACGTAGAGTGCAATGGCATAAGGGAGCTTGACTGAGAGACCTACAAGTCGATCAGGTACGAAAGTAGAGCATAGTGATCCGGTGGTTCCGTATGGAAGGGCCATCGCTCAAAGGATAAAAGGTACGCCGGGGATAACAGGCTGATCTCCCCCAAGAGCTCATATCGACGGGGGGGTTTGGCACCTCGATGTCGGCTCGTCACATCCTGGGGCTGGAGAAGGTCCCAAGGGTTGGGCTGTTCGCCCATTAAAGTGGCACGCGAGCTGGGTTCAGAACGTCGTGAGACAGTTCGGTCTCTATCTACAGTGGGCGTTAGAAATTTGAGTGGATCTGTTCCTAGTACGAGAGGACCGGAATGGACCAACCTCTGGTGTATCAGTTGTTCCGCCAGGAGCATTGCTGAGTAGCTACGTTGGGAAGGGATAAGCGCTGAAAGCATATAAGCGCGAAACCCACCACAAGATGAGATTTCTTTAAAGGGTCGTGGGAGATGACCACGTTGATAGGCTATAGGTGTAAAGGCAGTAATGTCATAGCCGAGTAGTACTAATAACCCATAGGCTTATTGTATGGAAGCCCCCTCTAACTTTATAGTAATATAGAGGACAGTTACTTGCAAGAGTAATGAGGGGCGCATGTTTTTTTATTAAGTTAAAAAGAATTATTATTATAAAGTATTTTTAAAATAAAGACTATTAAGGTCCTTTTTCAATATGTTAAGATATTTGCGCAGTTGCGCGGTTGATTAGAGTGTAAATAATTACATCTAACGATCAACAATTTAAGGTGATTATTGCGATAGGGCTCACCTCTTACCATTCCGAACAGAGAAGTTAAGCCTATTAGCGCCGATGGTACTGCATTTGTGGGAGAGTAGGTCGTCGCCTTTTTTAAAACTAAATCCTCAACATTTATATGTTGAGGATTTTTTTTGTTTATATACTTTTGGGGAATTTAAAATTTACAATATTCCTTTAAAGGGCGTTCGAGCGGAGCCGAGAACATATCTAAGATTTATTCATTTTTCAACTTCTCTTCGATATTAATGTGTTGCGGATTTTCTTTGTTTATATGCTTTTCGGATAATCAAAAATTAAAACATTTCGTTAAATGGTGTTCGAGCGGAGTCGAGAACAATTGCATTTATATATCTAAGATCTAGTCACTTTTAACTTCTCTTCAATATTGGTAGTAAACGTATTCTTAAATATTTTTTAAAGGTGTTCGAGCGGCCTCGAGAACAGAATTACTGTCGAATAATAAGATTGTTTTATTTTAAAGCCATTATCATCTTCAATTTTATATTTGCTGGTTTTTTATACTTTATAAATAGTAAAATCCTCTTAAGGAAGGAAAAAACGGATCAAGTTATATTTCTGGGGAGCCGTATAAATTATGCATATAATTTAGTTAATCTATAGAGAAAGAACTTAACATCTCTGACTCCTCTAAACAGCGCTCTAAATTCCTTTATTTTAGCATTAAAAGATTCTGCCGAAGCATTTGTGCTTCTATTATTAAAGTAGTTTAAAATAGAGTCATAGTGCGTTTGTATTGATTTGGCAATCGTATTAAAGGATTTAAATTCTGATTTTTCTACTTTATCATACCAATGCGCTAATTTTAATCTTGCTATACTTTTGCTAGTATTAGTTTGGAAAATATAGCTTAGATCCTGAGCAAGATTGTATGCTTTTTCAATTGTTGGATACCGTTCAAATAGAATCTCAGCTCTTTCTATTTGATTTACCGTCCACTTAGCCTTTGATTTGAATAATAGATATCTGCTTCTAGCTAATAATTGTCTGAGCGTATCACCATTAGAAAGAAGTTCAGGTTGATATACTTTTCCTTTATTTCGATCTTCTTCAATGGCTTTGTTTTCAGCTTCTATGATTTCCCATCTTAGTCTTATCCGCTCCTCTTGAACAGCTTCTGAAGCTAGTTTTTGAACATGAAACCTATCGGTAACGATGTCTGTTTTTGGAAAACATTTTTTTACGATTAAATTCATGTTTCCCGCCATATCTACAGTCACCTCCCTAACCATTTTTCGTCTTTCTAAAGGAATTTGGTTAATCACATCGATAACATCCTGTGCTTTGGTACCTTTTACAATAGCTACAATACTTCCTTTTTTACCATGAGCGTCTTTATTGGTTACAATGGTATAAAGTTCTCCATTAGAAAGTGAGGTCTCATCTAGGCTTAAATATTTACTTATATTTTTGCCGTAGAGTAACCAATCACTAGCGTGATCCTTTTGTGTCCAATCCTTAAAGTCACTAAGATGATTTTTATAGTGAAACTGAAGTGTTTTTCCTTTTAACTTATAATAATCACCAAAGCGTTTAGCGCTTACAGGGTGATTATCAAGAGAGTTCTTTTAAAAAAGAGGCAAACTCGTTAGTAATCCGAGTGCCCTTAGCAACCAAATTCCAATCTCTTTTTATGATTTTGCCAGTATCAACGAGTGTCCAACGTCTTCTTTTTATGTGCAGAAGTACCGGTTTTCCTCGAAGTGGAAAATCTTCAATAGTGATCTCTGACAAAAAACCTTTTGATTGCGCTATTTCTGACTGATATTCTTGAGGAAGTATATTTTTCTCTTCTAGGTAGAAATGCGTTTCTTGTGATGTGCTCTTATCAGAAACAATATCAAAATATTCTAATAGGCCTTCTGGTAATAAATAACGGGCTAATTCTATATTCAAAATCTAAACATTTTTTATTCAAAGATAACATTCTCCCCAACTTTTACGGTTGAGCCGAAAAAACCTACTTTTATCGGGTTTATGTAGGATTTTACTATATAATCAATTATAAAATAGTAGTATTATATATATATACGCTAAAATTATGGATATAAATCTCTGAGTTTAGCTATACTTTCGACATGAATTAGTCATGGATCCCCTTCCATTTTATTTCTAACCAAAATAGTTCTCTGACGTAATTGGATCGAAAAATATGAATATTAAGAGTGTAATAAAGTATTGAAGTATCGGAAGGGGTTTTCCTAATGCTATAAAAAAATCTTGCATTATGTTTAGCATGGCAAGGTTTGCATATTCTAACCCATATCACTAAACCGTACTTTCTTTTTTTAATTCTTATTTCTTATTTTTCACGTATTCTTATTATTATAAAATTTCAAATTCATTTTTTCGTTGTTATTTATCTAGGAAAAGTCGTCACTTTTTTTAGTTTATTAGCGTTCAACTTCATTTTCAACTCCAAGTAAAGCTATAATAAAGACATTCTAGGTAGTCTTAAAATTGCCTAATTAAAAGTGTATATAACTATTTAGGGGCTTTCTGCATCCAATTTTAAACAACTTATATCATTCCTAAAGTGTTGGCTCCAGTTTCTGTTAAATATTACTTCTTTTTTTAATTTTTTATTCTTAGTAATTCACTTACCAATAGTTAATTTATTTTTTATGATTTTTTTAAGACTTTTAAAATTAACTTAACGATAGTTTTACGGTCTTAAGACCAGAAATAAACTTAACTACATGCGAAAAATTTTACTTTCTATTATTGGAATACTTCTAGTTGTATTCTCTATCTTTTTAGCGAAGCGAATGATTGATTCTAAAACCAAACCTAAACCGGTTACAGAAAAGATAATAAAAACTGTTTTTACAGATACCGTAAATAATAAAACCATTCCTATATTAATTCCTGCACATGGAAGTCTACGAGCTAAACGAAGGTTAGAATTGTATTCGGAGGTTCAAGGCATATTTAAACCAAGAACGATTTTATTTAAGCCTGGCCAAGTGTATAATAAAGGCCAAATTTTAATCGATATTGACGCTTCAGAGCATTACGCGAGTGTGCAATCTGCTAAAAGTAATTTGTATAACGATATTGCGGCCATAATGCCTGATTTACGTTTCGATTACCCAAAGATTTATCAAAAATGGCAAGATTATTTAGTGAATTTTAACATGGATAAAGTGACGCCTAAGTTACCAGAAATGCCTTCAGAAAAGGAAAACTATTTTATTACTGGTCGAGGAATTGTTTCTAGTTATTACACTGTGAAAAATTTAGAACAGCGCTTAACGAAATATAGAATTACCGCACCTTTTAATGGTATCTTAATTGAGGCCTTAGCAACAGAAGGTTCATTAGTTCGTAGTGGTCAGAAATTAGGTGAATTTATCGATCCAACTATTTATGAAATGGAGGTGGCTTTAAGTAAGTCTTATGCGACTTTATTAAAGGTTGGTGAGGAAGTGACTCTTAACAATTTAGAACATACCGAAACCTATATGGGTACTGTAGCTAGGGTAAATGGAAGTGTTAATACGGCTACACAAACCATTACTGCATTTATTGAAGTTAAAAACGAAGACCTAAAAGAGGGAATGTATTTAGAGGCTAAATTAAATGCCAAAGAAGAAGCGAATGCTATTGAAATTGATAGAAGTTTAATGCTAGATGGCGATAAATTATTTGTGGTTAAAGGGGATACGCTAGATGTGTTAGATGTAAATCCTGTGTTCTATTCTGAAACCACGGTTGTGTTAAAAGATATTCCTAATGGGACTGTTATTTTAGCAAAACCAGTTCCTGGAGCATATGCGGGTATGTTAGTCAAATCATTTTCAGAAAAAACAACTAAAGCAGATAATATATAAGTTATGAGAAAAATTATAGCTTATTTTATTAAGTACCATATTGCTGTAAACATTTTTATAATTGCATTTATAGCTTTTGGTACATTAGGAATATTGTCTTTAAAGTCATCTTTCTTTCCTTTAACAGATTCCAAAATAATTAATGTAAATATTACTTATCCTGGAGCTTCTCCTCAAGAAATTGAAGAGGGTATTGTCTTGCAGATTGAAGATAACCTTAAAGGATTAAAAGGTATAGATCGAGTAACATCGACTTCCTTAGAAAATAGTGGGACAATTACTGTAGAGATTGAAAAAGACGAGAATATAGACTTTATGTTACTCGAGGTGAAAAACGCAGTAGATCGCGTGCCTTCTTTTCCTACGGGTATGGAACCTTTAGTGGTTTCTAAACAAGAAGCGATACGCGAAACCATTTCCTTTGCTTTAAATGGTAAAAATGTCCCGTTAGCTACATTGAAGCAAATTGGGCGTCAAGTCGAAAATGATTTACGTGCTATTGATGGTATTTCTCAAGTTACAGTAACAGGATATCCGGAAGAAGAAATTGAAATTGCAGTTAACGAAGTGAGTTTACAGGCTTTTAATTTAACTTTTAATGAAGTTGCCAATGCGGTGTCCTCTTCAAATATTTTAATAACAGGAGGTAATATTAAAACCAATACTGAAGAATATTTAATCCGAGCTAATAATAGATCGTATTATGGAGACGAGCTCTCTAATGTAATTGTAAGAGCTACACAGGATGGTAGAATAATTAGACTAAAAGATGTCTCTATAATACGGGATCGTTTTTCTGAAACACCTAACGCCACCTTTTTCAATCAGGAATTAGCCGTTAATATTTCGGTAACGAGTACCAATAACGAGGACCTGATGTCGTCTGCAGATAATGTGAAAGCATATATAGCAGATTATAATCTTAAACACGATAATGTGCAGTTAGATATTGTAAGAGATCTTTCTGTAACCTTAAAGCAACGTACACAACTTTTAACAGAAAATGCCATTGTTGGTATGTTATTAGTATTATTATTTCTTTCCCTGTTCTTAAATACACGCCTCGCATTTTGGGTCGCTTTCGGACTACCGATTTCTTTTTTAGGGATGTTTATTTTTGCAAGTCAGTTTGATGTTACTATAAATGTTTTCTCCTTGTTTGGGATGATTATCGTAATCGGGATATTGGTAGATGACGGAATTGTTATTGCCGAAAATATTTATCAGCATTATGAAAAAGGAAAAACACCTGTTCAAGCGGCAATCGATGGAACTATGGAGGTTATTCCTCCTGTGGTATCAGCAATTATAACTACACTCTTAGCATTCTCTTTATTTCAATTTTTAGATAGTAGAATTGGTGAGTTTTTTAGTGAAGTTTCGGTTATTGTAATTTTAACACTGGTCGTATCTCTTATAGAGGCATTAATTATTTTACCAGCGCATTTAGCACACTCTAAAGCATTACGCAAAGAGGTTCCGAAAGAAAATCCAAGTAAATTTAATCAGTTTTTCTCTAAAATGCGAAATATTAATGCATTAGGAGACCGCGTAATGATCTTTTTAAGAGACAGGGTGTATGCACCAACTTTCGACTTTATACTTAAGTTTAAAATATTGTCGTTAGGAATTTTTGTTGGTCTTCTAGTCTTAACAGTTGGGGCTGTTGGCGGTGGCGTTATTGGAGTAACAATTTTTCCTTCAATAGCAAGTGATCGTGTTTCTATAGAACTCGATATGCCAAATGGTACCAATGTAAGAGTTACAGATTCTATCATTTCAATGATTGAAGAAAAAGCGCTTATCGTTAATCAAGAGTTTACCGAGAAATATTTAAAAGATACAGATAAAGAACTTTTCGAAAATACAATTCTATCTATAAAAAGTAGTTCTAGTGCCGAATTAGTTATAAATATGTTACCAGGGGAAGATCGTCCAGATGTGATCAATGCATCATTAGTGGCTAATAGACTTCGGGAATTAGTTGGTCCAGTAATCGGGACAGAACGTTTAATTTTTGGTTCTGGAGGTAATTTTGGAGGTAGTCCTGTTTCTGTTGCCTTATTAGGAAACAATATTGAAGAACTAAAAGCAGCTAAATTAGAATTAAAACGCATTCTAAGTGAAAATGCACTTCTTAAAGATATAGAAGATAACGATCCGGCAGGAATAAAAGAAATTCGTCTAGAGTTAAAAGAATCGGCCTATTTACTAGGTTTAGATTTGTCTTCAGTAATGAGTCAAGTCCGTTCTGGTTTTTTTGGAGCTCAAGCACAGCGATTCCAAAGAGGACAAGATGAAATTAAAGTCTGGGTAAGATACGATAGACAAAATAGAGAATCGATAAACAACTTAGAAGACATGCGTATTTTTACACCTTCGGGAAGTCGTGTAAGCTTAAAAGATATTGCAAGCTATAGTATAGTTCGAGGAGATGTGGCTATTAATCATTTAGAGGGGAAACGTGAAATTAGAGTCTCTGCAGATTTAAAAGATCCGAGTACTAGTGCTACAGATATTTTAGATGATATTAAAAAAACAACGATTCCAGAATTACAATCTAAATACCCTACAATTTCCGCTTCTTTCGAAGGTCAGAACCGCGAGGCTCAGAAACTGACATCATCTTTAAGCAGTGCAGGAACGGTTATATTACTACTAATCTATATAACCATTGCATTTACATTTAGAAGTTATAGTCAGCCATTATTATTGTTATTATTGGTGCCATTTAGTTTAACAGCTGTAGCTTGGGGCCACTGGTTATTAGGATTCCCAGTAAACGTTTTATCCTTGTTAGGAATTATTGCTTTACTAGGAATTATGGTTAACGATGGATTGGTGTTAATAGGTAAGTTTAATAGTAATCTTAAGGAAGGTATGTCTTTCGATTTGGCATTATCCGATGCAGGGAAATCAAGGTTTAGAGCTATTTTTCTAACATCATTAACCACTATTGCTGGTTTAGCACCTTTATTATTAGAAAAAAGTAGACAAGCACAATTCTTAAAACCCATGGCTATCTCTATCTCATTCGGAATTGCGTACGCTACCATTTTAACACTACTTGTACTACCACTTTTTCTTTCCTTTAGTAATAGTATAAAAACAAATGTTAAGTGGTTGTCTACGGGTAAAACGGTAACAAAAGAAGAAGTTGAACGTGCCATTAAAGAACAAAAAGAAGAGCATGAATTTTAAAACATATATTTTACTTACTTTAATCTTAGTTTCAGTAAAAGCTACAGCACAACGTATCCTGACTCCAGAAGAGGCCTTTACGTTAACCTTAGAGCATAATTATGGAATAAAGATTATTAACAACGATGTTAAAGTAGCCGAAAATAATGCAGCGATCCTAAACTCAGGATACTTACCAACATTGTCGGGTGCTGCTGGTGCTAATTTTAATTTAGATAATACAGAAGCGCAATTCTCTAATGGCGAAACCACAACATTAAACGGAGCAGAAAGTTCGAGATACGATGCTTCTGTAACGTTAAACTATTTGCTTTTTGATGGTTTAGGAAGACAGTATAATTACCAGACGCTTAAGGAGACTTATAATTTGTCACAGTTAGAAGCACGAGAGACTATAGAAAATGTGGTCCTTGAATTATTCGCTGTGTATTATAGCATCGCAAATATTTCGGAAAATAAAACTTCTTTAGAACAAACCATAAACATATCTAGAGACCGATTGTTACGTTCAGAATATCAATTTGAATATGGCCAAAATACTAAATTAGATGTTTTAAATGCTGAAGTAGATATTAATAATGACAGTATTAATTTGATTAATACAAAACAGAATTTAATAAATACAAAGCGTGATTTAAACGTTATTTTAGGGAATAAGATGGAGTCGGATTTTGAGGTTAAAACCGATTTTGATTTTCTACTACAACTAAATAAAACGGATTTATTAGAGAAAACTAAAGCGAACAATGTGAGCTTGTTACAAGCTAATAAAAATATCCAGTTAAGTGAATTAGGTATAAAATCTAGAAAATCTCAATATCTACCAAGTTTGGGTTTAAGTGGCTCTTACGGTTGGAATAAAAATAATAATAATGCAGCGTCGTTTGTTTCGGAATCTACAAATACAGGACTATCTGGCGGTCTAAATTTGTCATGGAATTTATTCGATGGAGGTACAACGATTACTCAAGTTAGAAACTCTAAATTAATTTTAGAAAATCAGGAATTACAGAAAGAGCAATTAATCTTGGATATTGAACGTAATTTTAATAATGCTTGGGATAACTACCAGAACAAGTTATCTATCTATTATGTTCAGGAAGACAATATTAGAACAGCTCAAAATAACTTTGAGCGTACGGAGGAAAAATTTAAATTAGGACAAACAACGTCTATCGAATTTAGACAAGCACAACTGAATTTAAGAAATGCAGAATTAAGTAGAAATCAAGCTAAATTTGATGCTAAACTCGCCGAATTAGATGTACTACAAATTAGTGGTGAATTACTTAATATAGCCTTGTAGTGATAAATTTACCATGATTTGTGGCCGCAAACGTTATAAAACGCTGATTTTTTGGAGGGTTAATTACTGTTTTTACAATAAATTCTTATTAAAATTTTAAAAACAGTTGTGTTTTTAGAGTAATAAATGCATTTTTCTTATAAAAGATGTGATACTTGTTTGAATACAGCATAAATAAATTTTACGTTTTTTGTATCTTTGCAATTCGTAAAAATAACGCTATATTTTTCGACCATAAAAAACTACATAAAACAATCTAAAATAATGGCAATTAGCTCAAAAATTATTTACACAAAAACCGACGAAGCTCCGGCTTTGGCAACTTATTCTTTTTTACCTATTGTACAAGCGTTCTTAAATCCTTCGGGAATTAATGTGGAAACTAGAGACATTTCTTTAGCAGGACGAATTATTGCTAACTTTTCAGACTTTGTAACTAAAGAGCAACAAGTACCAGATGCTTTAACCGAGCTTGGAGAATTAGCTAAAAATCCAGAAGCAAATATTATAAAATTACCTAATATTAGTGCTTCTCTTCCTCAGCTTAAAGCGGCTATTAAAGAATTACAAGAAGACGGTTATAAATTACCTAATTATCCAGACGAACCTAAAACTGATGCCGAAAAGGAAATCAGGTCAAGGTACGACAAGATTAAAGGTAGTGCTGTAAATCCTGTTTTACGTGAAGGAAATTCTGACCGTAGAGCTCCTAAAGCCGTAAAAAATTACGCTAAAAAATTCCCACATTCTATGGGAGCTTGGAGTGCAGACTCTAAAACCCATGTTGCGACTATGTCTGAAGGCGATTTCGCAAATAATGAGAAATCTGTAACTTTAGGTGATGCTACATCTGTAAGCATTCAGTTTGAAGATGAAAATGGAAATACAACAGTATTAAAAGATAAATTAGACCTTTTAAAAGGAGAAATTATCGATGGTACTGTAATGAGTAAAAAAGCATTAATTGCCTTTTTAGAAGCTCAGATCAAGGATGCCAAAGACAAAAATGTGTTATTGTCTTTACATATGAAAGCGACTATGATGAAGGTATCAGACCCTATCATCTTTGGTCATGCTGTACGTGTATTCTTTAAGAATGTTTTCGCAAAACATGAAGAAACTTTAGAAAGTATTGGTGTCGATGTTAATAATGGTTTTGGAAATTTATTAAGTACGATTGAAGTTTTACCAGAAGATAAACGTAACGAGATTCTTGCAGATATAAACGAAGCGTTTAAAAATGGTCCTTCTTTAGCTATGGTAAATTCTGAAAAAGGAATTACTAATTTACATGTACCTAGTGATGTTATTATCGATGCTTCTATGCCAGCAATGATTCGTACTTCTGGACAAATGTGGAATGCTGAAGGAAAACAAGAAGATACTAAAGCTATTATTCCAGATAGTAGTTACGCTAGTATTTACGAAGCAACTATTAATTTCTGTAAAGAACATGGTGCTTTCGATCCTACAACAATGGGAACTGTTCCTAACGTTGGTCTTATGGCACAAAAAGCAGAAGAATATGGTTCTCATGATAAAACTTTCGAAATCGCATCAGCAGGTACAGTTCGTGTAATAGATGCAGATGATAAAGTATTAATTGAGCATACTGTTGAAGCTGGTGATATTTGGAGAATGTGTCAGGCAAAAGATGCGCCTATCCAAGACTGGATTAAATTAGCAGTAAGTAGAGCTAGAGCAACAAATATTCCTACTGTATTTTGGTTAGACAAAAACAGAGCGCACGATGCCGAATTAATTAAAAAAGTAGAAAAATATTTACCAGATCACGATACTTCTGGATTAGATATTCAAATATTATCTCCAGAAGAAGCGACTTATTTTACATTAGCGCGTATTAAAAAAGGAGAAGATGCTATTTCTGTTACAGGAAATGTATTACGTGATTATTTAACAGATTTATTCCCAATTTTAGAATTAGGAACAAGCGCTAAAATGTTATCTATCGTACCATTAATGAATGGTGGTGGATTATTTGAAACTGGTGCTGGTGGATCTGCTCCAAAACACGTACAACAATTATTGGAAGAAAACCATTTACGTTGGGATTCATTAGGAGAATTCTTGGCATTGGCGGTTTCATTAGAACATATGTATGAAAAGACTAAAAATGATAAAGCATTAATTTTAGCAGATGCTTTAGACGAAGCTACAGGAAAATTATTAGACAACGGAAAATCTCCTTCTCGTAAGGTTAAGGAATTAGATAACCGTGGAAGTCATTTTTACCTAGCTTTATATTGGGCAGAAGCTCTTGTTAATCAAACTAAAGACGCAGATCTTAAAGCGACTTTTACAGATGTAGCTAAAGCTTTAGCAGAAAATGAGGCTAAAATTGTAGAGGAATTAAATGCTATTCAAGGTAACCCAGTAGATATTAAAGGATACTACTTACCAAGTGTAGAATTAACGTCTCAAGTGATGCGTCCAAGTGCAACTTTAAATGCTATTTTAGAAACTATATCTTAAGAAAATAAGCATATTTTTATTCAAAAAGACTCCATTAATGGAGTCTTTTTTTGTTATAAGGTATATGGTAACTTTTACAAATTTGTATCTTTACAACATGGATTTTATAAAAACTACCGAAGCCGATTCTAAGTACAATAATCTAGAAAGTATGTCTGTTTCAGATTTATTAGTTAATATTAATAATGAAGATAAAACAGTACCACTGGCCGTGGAAAAAGCGCTTCCTAACATCGAAGCCTTAATAGAACAAACCGTTGCCAAATTGAAAGAAGGCGGACGTATATTTTATATGGGAGCTGGAACTAGTGGTAGACTAGGAGTTTTAGACGCCTCAGAATGCCCGCCTACGTTTGGAGTGCCTTCTAGTCTTGTGGTAGGGATTATCGCTGGTGGAGATAAGGCGATTCGTGATGCAGTGGAATTTGCAGAAGATTCTACCACACAAGGTTGGAACGATTTATTAAAGTACAATGTCTCGACTAAAGATGTTGTTATTGGTATAGCTGCTTCAGGAACAACACCGTATGTTATTGCTGCACTAGAAGTGTGTAATTCTAAGGGTATAGTTACAGGTTGTATAACGTGTAATCATAATAGTCCGCTATCGCAAACAGCTCAATTCCCTATAGAGATTATTGTAGGTCCCGAATTTGTTACGGGGAGCTCACGAATGAAAGCTGGAACAGCTCAGAAATTAGTTCTGAATATGATTTCTACCGCAACCATGATTCAATTAGGAAAAATTAAAGGCAATAAAATGGTTGATATGCAATTGAGTAACGATAAGTTGGTTGATCGTGGTATTAAAATGATTATGTCAGAATTAAATATTTCCTATAACGATGCCGAAATTCTTCTTCAAGAGTATAAAAGTGTTAGAAACGTTTTAACGCATGCCAATAATGGAAACTAAAAGAACAAATAAAAAGATTTTAGTCGATGGATTAAAAAAAATGGCCATCTCTCTCGGGTTGATGTTTCTAGGGCCATCCTTAATTCATATTGCATTTACAAATACAGAAAAACCACTCTATATTCCTCTTTTAATTTTAGGTATTGTGGTTTGTGGTCTTGCCGTTTTTTTCGCCTTTAAAGGATTAAAAACCATTATGGATAGTATGTTTAATAACTAATTTAAGCAGTTCGTTATTTGTTTTTTAATTCTATTTCGGATTTTTTTATTCAATTCTCATCTATTAATCCATTGCGTGTCGCTATTCTATCTCACAATAAAGATTGATTTTACTCTATTTGTTGCATCTGTTTACTTCTAATTATAAAACTATCAGGTATAGAATTTTTTTCTATTGACTACATCTGGTGTTTTAACATTTAATTATCAAAATAAAATATTAAAGCTTGCACGTCATCAATTTTTTTATACTTTTGCCGTCGATTTGATTTTTCGGGAATATTAAGCATTAAAAAACTATGAAAAATGCGATTTAACTTCCTGAACGTAAATTAATTAAAAAGATAATAATTATGAAGACAAGAATTACTTTAACATTAGTCGCTTTATTTGCTTTTGGATTTGCACAGGCACAAGATCAAGAAATTACTAAATCACAAATCACTTCTGAAATGAGAACAGCTAGAGGTGTTTCTTTTGAAGAAGGTGATATGTTCGTTGAAGGTGGTATTTCAATCACTACTGATGGAGACAATACAAGTTATGGGATTAACCCAAAATTTGGATACTTCATTTCTGATAAAATTGCAGTAGGAGGGGATTTAGATTTCGGAGGAAGTGACACTGATGGTGGAAGCGAAACTGATTTCTTTGGAATTGGAGCTTTTGCTAGATACTATTTCTTAGAATTAGATCAAAAACGTTTCAAAGCTTATGGAGATGTAGGTTTAGGATATGGTCACTCTCGTGTTCAAGCTAATGGAATTGATAACACTAACAATGATATCAAAGCTAACATAACACTAGGTTTAAACTATTTCTTTACAAAAAACTTTGCTGCAACATTTGTATTAGCTGATATTTTAACTTACAACAATGCAAACCCAGAAGATGGAGATTCTTCTAACAGTTTTACATTAAACATCAACTTATTCAACAACATTTTTGCACAACCTCAATTTGGTTTATTATACAAATTCTAAATAGTTCACACTATTATATTTTAAAAAGGCAGTCTGTACAGACTGCCTTTTTTGCGTTATACTAACTTCTATAAGTAGCTTTATTTCCATAATGATGAAGTTTAGAATGAGATACATAACAATGAAAATTGCAAAAGTAGTTTTGGCATATGTTGTAAAAATAATAGCGTCCTATAAATCATTTACAAACAGTAAATGATTGTATTGTCTATATTCCCTAATGTATTTTTTTTTATGAAACTCAAGTATTTAGTCAGAATGCTATGTATCTAGACAAGGGGTAGAGTAGGTGGACTTCAACCGTTTTTTATTAATCTTCTCTGGGTTGAGAAGTACCCGTTAAGAAATTTTAAATAACTAGACCTAAAAATAAATATTTATTAAGAAAGACTCCATTTAAAAGGTGGAGTGTGGTATTGAAAAATATTTGATCTTTTATGAGAAGAAAAGCATTTAGTTTCTAAATAGATGTTCTTAATCCGTTGGTAGTAGAGTTGCATGTAAAACATTTTGCAATCACGGATTTCACTATCAATCAAAATAAAAGAAGTCATAGTTGACAAATATAACGAGCGGTTCCCGACGTCGCTCGAATACCGTTTATCTATTTATCTTTCTAATATAATGTATATAAAATAGTAAAGAGGCTATGTTTTTTTAAAACGAGGGAAGATAGTTTATAGCTTATTATGGTCGAGGATATAATACATGTACTATGGAACCAATTACTCTTATTACTTCATTATAAGTACGCTATTAATTACTTTATTAATTGATAGACATATGCTTCTAAAAAAGCTTTTAGAAGTCATTTTAAGGGGAGAAACACATAATTCAGTCACAGTATATATAATTGCAACAAGCAACAATACCGTTAAATTGACTTTATAACTTACACATAGATTCCATATTTAAATTATTGAAGATCTACTGTTTCGAGAAAGGGGAAGTAAGGTTTTAGTACGTGATCTTATATAATCTCAATAAGAGCTAAAATTAGGACAAAACAAAAGCCATATCAGTATAGTTAAACTATTTTGATATGGCTTTCTCTGAAATAGCATTTTAAATTTACTAGTCTTTTGACTAATTACGTTCGGATATAAATCTTACTTGTTTTCATTAAACTGAACTATTTCAAAAATGAAACATTTATGTTGTAACGTTCAAAATGTATTTACTAGCTACCAAATGTTTCTGTTTAATTGTTTTTCTTTATGTTTTTACTTTCATCTCTATAAATACAAATACAGTATAAACATTGTTTTCAATTTAATCTTAACTTTCGTTATATGGACAATCTTTGAAAACTTTCAATCTTAATAGTTAACCTTGCTATGCAATATCACTTTTTAAGACATCATGATTTTTCAAGCAAATTCATGCTCTACAAAATCTAAAAAAACAATTATTAAAAGAACGTTTAATACTTTAATGTAACCTAGAGTATTAATTGTTTTATAAAGATAAGAAATGTTTTTAGTTTTTAGAAGCATTTTAACATTTTAGATATCAACAACTTATAAACTGCACTTATTAACTTTTGTTCATAAAAAAAGTCCCAACACATAATGCTGGGACTTTTTAGTATGATAAGTGGAAAACTATTTGTTTCTTCTTTCTTTAATTCTTGCTTTTTTACCAGTAAGACCTCTAAAGTAGAAAATACGAGCTCTACGCACTTTACCTTTTTTGTTGATCTCTATTTTTTGTAAAGCTGGCATATTCACAGGGAAGATACGTTCTACACCTACAGTACCAGACATTTTTCTGATAGTAAATGTTTCAGAAGCACCTGAACCTCTTTTTTGAATAACTACACCTCTAAAAAACTGAGTACGTACTTTTTCACCTTCTCTAATTTCGTAGTACACTGTAATAGTGTCTCCAGCTCCAAATGCTGGAAATTCTTTTTTTGTAACAAATTCGTCTTGAACAAATTTTATTAAAGATTCCATATCTTTATTTTTTTATAATAGTTAATCCAAAGCAACATTCACGATTTTCGCCAGAGGTTGGTTCGAAATTGGGTGCAAAAATAGTGATTTATTTGTTATCTACAACCTATAGTTGAAAATATTATTTAATCTTTTAATAAGTCTGGTCGGCGCTTTTTTGTATGCTCAAAGGCTTGATTTTCACGCCATTTTTCTATTTCTGGAAAATTTCCGCTAAACAATATTTCAGGAACTTTTAATCCTTTGTATTCTCTTGGGCGTGTATAAATAGGAGGCGCTAACAAATCGTCTTGAAAAGAATCTGTAAGTGCCGATGTTTCATTTCCTAAAACTCCAGGAATTAGTCTTATAATGGAATCACATAAAACCGCAGCTCCTAATTCTCCTCCAGATAAAACATAATCACCTATCGAAATTTCTTTAGTTATAAATAAATCGCGCACACGCTGGTCTACACCCTTGTAATGGCCACAAAGAATAATGATGTTCTCTTTTAGGGATAATGTATTTGCCATACCTTGTTTTAAGGTCTCACCATCTGGAGTCATGTAGATTACTTCATCGTAATCACGTTCGGACTTTAATTGAGAGATACATTTATCTATAGGCTCTATAAGCATGACCATACCTGCGCCTCCACCAAACTGATAGTCGTCTATGGTCTTATAATTATCCGTTGTATAGGTTCTTAAATTATGAAAGTGAACTTCGACTAAGTTTGCATCTATGGCACGTTTTAAAATTGAAGCTTCAAATGGGCTTTTCAGTAATTCAGGTAAAACGGTTATGATATCTATGCGCATGGCTTTATTTTAAATAACTTTTGCAAAGATGCGAAGAATCGAATTAAAATCCGAAGTTATTTATCTCTCAAAAGATGGAATTAAAAAAGTCCATACCGATAGTATGGACTTGATGTTGTTATAAATATAAGATTCTTACTTTAATTAAGAATTAGATTTATGCTTATTTAACTCGTCTTGTAATTGTCTACGTACTTTTTGCTCGCGTTCTAAAGCGGTCTTACGGTGTTCGTCAAACTCTTCTTCTATTTCGGCAAGCATGCGTTTTGCTTCTTTAGTGGTAGAGTTACTATTTTTAAATTTATAAATAAAGAATAGTAGAAAGACTAACAGAGCGCCTATTATAGACCATATAAAAGTATTGTAAGTGGTTTTGCTAAGTTGCATGCCTAAAAATTGCATGCTATCTTTTTCTTTATTTGTAAGATCTAAAGTGTTTTGAGTCTTACTTAGATCTGTTTTTAAGGTTTCAATCTCTCTTGCTTGTTCGTCTACATTAGTTTGGGTTTCAACTAAATCTATTCTAATTGCTTTTAACGAATCTAGAGTGTGAGATTTTAATGTCTGTAACCATTCCCTTTTTACGACTTTATAATTTTGATAATTATTGGATTTTTGAATGACATATTCAAATTGATTATCTAGCGTTCCTTCGTTTAAAGATAATTTGCTCTCTTCTTCAGATTCTGGAGTTGTTTGTGCAACGACCGTTAGGGTAAGAAGGCAAGCAAATAGAGTGGTAGTTAATGTTTTTATTACATTCATTATGGAATTCGTATTTGAGTTTTTTAAGATTGTGGCGAAATTAAAAAATAAAGTCTAAGTTAACTGTTTTAATTAACAAAAAACCTCACTAAAGTGAGGTTTTATATATACGTTCTAAATTGATTTTTGGATGATTAAACTTAAAAAGAACTTATAGTATTTTATGCTTTAAATTGTGTTAAAATAAGGTAACTGCTTGAGCACTATAAATATACTTCTATTGATTTAAATCTATAATAATTACAATTTTTTTAAGAATGAACTGTATCAACTCGTCTTTTTAAATATTTAAGTTATTGCAATGTATAAAATTCTAAATATAGAAGTGCAGACTTTATAAAATAAACCCCTTCTTAATTAAAGAAGGGGTTTATTAAAACTGATATATAAAGTTTTTATAATTTATCTAAAATTGTAACGTTCTTTTTCTCCCCTAGAGTTAATCATTTCAATTTGTAAAGGTTCGTTAGGAGATTTAGCTTTTAAGATGTTCTGAACATCGTCTATAGTATGTACTTTCTGAGCATTTATGGCTGTAATAATAGTTCCTTCCATAATCCCATTTTGCTTCCAATATTGCGCATATTCATTATTTAACCTTACAATTTTTACTCCGTTATCTAGATCAAACTTTTTCAAGTCTTTTTTCTCGGTGTTTTTAATAATACCAACTAATGGCATGGTAAAGGTTTGGTTTTTAATTAAAGTAACAGGAATGATTTTTAAGTCGCCATTTCTTAATACTGTAATATCAACCACATCGTCTGGACGTTTTGTGTTTAAATGACCTCTTAAATCTGCAAATTTTCTAATCTTCACATGGTCTATTTTCTTTATAATATCGCCACGCTGTAAACCGGCAACTTCTGCACCAGAACCTTCCTCTACATTATCTACATAAAATCCTTCAGTATCTTCAATATTTAATTTTTCGGCAAAAGTATTATTTAACGCACCTCCTGTAACACCTAAAATACCGTTTTGCACGTTCCCGTACTCCATGATATCTTCAATCACTTTTCTAGCAATGTTACTTGGTACCGCGAAAGAGTATCCTATATAGGAACCGGTCTGAGACGATATAGCCGTATTAATTCCTATTAAATCACCATTTGTATTCACTAGCGCACCTCCCGAATTTCCTGGATTTACAGCCGCATCAGTTTGAATGAAGGACTGATTACTTTGTCCGGTTAAATCTCTAGATTTTGCACTTATAATACCTGCCGTAACAGTAGATGTTAAATTAAACGGGTTTCCAACAGCAAGCACCCATTCTCCTAATTTGGCTTGATCGCTATCTCCAAAGGTTGTATATGGTAAATCTTCGTCGGTTTCAATCTTTAATAATGCAATATCGGTATTATCGTCGCTACCAATAATTTTGGCTTCATATTCCCTATTATCATTTAACGTAACTGTTAATTCTTGAGAATTATTAATAACGTGATTGTTGGTAATAATGTAACCGTCCGGTGATATAATAACACCAGAGCCTGTTCCTACTTGTGGTCTAGCAGAAGATCTACCGTAAAATAAATCTTTATACGTCATTTGCCCAGTTACAATAGATGTGTTTTTTACATGGACAACACTATGTACTGTGTTTTCTGCGGCCGTGGTAAAATCTGGCGCATTACTTACAGCATTTAGATTAGAAATATTAGCGGTTGGTATAAAATTGGTTGGAGCAGTTTCCGTTTTCGTGATAACTAATGCGTCTTTGTCTTCTAAGAACATTTTATAGGTTCCTAGAGTTAACATACCACCTAAAGCAGAAACGAAGACTAAAGTCAATATTTTTTTCATGTTTAATGTAATTTAGGTTAATAAAAAATAATTATTAAAATTACCTCTTTATTGCTTTGTACAGAAGAGTTTAACGCTATTTAACTTAGTGTTTAAGAGATTTTAACACTCGAAAGAATTGCTAATTATTCCTATATTTGCCGATAATTATGACACATACATTTTATAAATATCAAGGAACAGGGAATGACTTTGTGATGATCGATAATCGTCAGAATACATTCGACAAAACAGATATAGCACTTATTAATCGCTTATGCGATAGACGATTTGGAATTGGTGCCGATGGTTTAATCTTATTAGAGAATCATCCGGAAGCGGATTTCGCAATGGTGTATTACAACGCCGATGGAAACGAAAGTACCATGTGCGGAAATGGCGGACGATGCTTATCTCAATTCGCGAAGGATTTAAACATAATCGATAAAAAAGGATCTTTTGAAGCCATTGATGGGATGCATCACGTAATTTTCGATGGGGAATTGGTGCAATTGCAAATGCAGGATGTTGCCAAAATTGAGGACCATAAATCTTATGTATTTTTAAATACGGGATCTCCACACCATGTACAATTTGAAGATCAGATAGAAACCTTCGATATTAAAACACTAGGAAGTGCAATTAGAAACGGGGCACCTTATTATAAAGAAGGAACCAATGTAAATTTTGTAAAGAAACTATCTAGCAACCAATTCGAAGTTAGAACCTACGAAAGAGGAGTGGAAGATGAAACCTTATCTTGTGGTACAGGTGTAACAGCTGTAGCTATTGCCATGAATTACTTGGGAGAAACTCCAGATAGTACGGTGCATTTAAAAGTACAAGGCGGACAATTAAAAGTATCGTTTACAAAAACAGAAGATGGCTATAAAGATGTGTGGTTAATTGGCCCAGCAAAGCAAGTCTTTAAAGGGGAAATTGAATGGTAACCTTAAAAGGAGAGCATATATTTTTACGCGCTTTAGAGCCTGAAGATTTAGATTTTATTCACGAAGTCGAAAATAATGAAGCTATCTGGGAACTAAGCAATACGCAAACACCGTATTCTAGATATTTAATAAAACAGTATTTAGACGAGTCTCATTTAGATATTTACGAGGTAAAACAATTGCGTTTGGTGATTTCTGATTACGATAATAATTTGATTGGATTGATAGATATTTTCGATTTTGATTTTAGAAATCGAAAAGCCGGCATTGGGATTCTTATTACCGACGAAGCTAAACGGGCTAAAGGATATGGTAGCGAAGCACTATCGCTTTTAGTTAACTACTGTTTTAATCAGTTACAACTACACCAAGTGTATTGCAATATTTCAGAAGATAACGAAGCCAGTTTAAAATTATTTAAAAATCTAGAGTTTCAAATCATCGGATTAAAAAAAGATTGGAACCTTGTTCATGGTGTTTATAAAAACGAATTCCTATTACAATTAATAAATAGCTAATGTATATTAAAAAAATTCTTATTGCCATTGTGCTTATCGGCCTAGTAATTTCTGCCTTTTTCGCACACTATGTATATGCTGCCATGTTTAAGCCCAATACAGCTTTTAACAACGAAACGGCATATATTTTTATTCCTACTCGTGCTTCATATCAGGATGTGCGCGAACAGTTAAAACCTCTTTTAAAAGATATTGAAACCTTTGATGCCTTAGCAGAACAGAAAAAATATACTACACATATTAAAAGTGGGAAGTTCAGTATTACTAAAGGAATGACAAATAACGATATTATAAACTCCATTCGTATTAATAGTCTTCCGGTTCAAGTTGCATTTAATAATCAAGAAACGATTGAAAAATTAGCAGGTCGTATTGCTACACAAATCGAAGCCGATAGTTTGTCTCTTTTAGGGGCGATGCAAGATACTACCTTTATAAAAGAAAACGGATTTAATAAAGCCACGATGTTGGGAATGTATTTGCCAAACAGTTATGAGTTTTTTTGGAATACCTCTGGAGTAGAGTTTAGAGATCGCATGCTCACCGAATACAAGAGATTTTGGACGAGCTCAAGATTAGCCAAAGCCAAAGCCATTGGTTTATCTCCTAGCGAAGTAATTACGCTGGCTTCAATTGTTCATGAAGAATCTAAGGCCGCCGACGAACAACCTAGGATTGCAGGTGTATATTTAAATAGATTAAAGATAGGTATGCCACTACAAGCAGATCCAACCTTAAAATTTGCAGCGTATCAATTACAAGAATACCAAGACACCGTTATAAAACGTGTTTTAAACAAACATAAAACTATAGTCTCTCCTTATAATACCTACTTAAATGCAGGTTTGCCACCAGGATTAATTGCTATGCCAGATCTTACGGCTGTTAATGCCGTGCTAAATGCAGAAGATCATGATTACTATTATTTCGCCGCAGATGCGAAGCGCTTAGGATATCATAATTTTGCCAAGAATTTAAGTCAGCATAACGCGAATGCAAGAGCCTATCAGAACTATCTAAATCGTCAAGGAATTACCAAATAATTGTTAAAACTGATGTTTTTAAAATATAATTTGTAGTATTTTTCTTTCTTAATAATTCGATTTTGTAGTCCAATAATGCCGTTAACCTAAACGTTTTTAGATAAATATATGTGTTGAAAAACTGTTAATTGATTAATTTTCAGATTAATAAAAAATGTTGTATATTTGCCGACTGAAATTTTCAGGTAACTAGTTTTTATCTATCTGAAGAAATTAAACGTATTATGAAAAGTATTGGAAGTTATGTTATCGTAATTCTTGCAATATGTTCTTTGGCTTTTTATTCATTTTCAACTGAAAAAATCAGTGTAGCCGAGAACAGTAATTTATCGGAAGGCTTAGCCTTAAATTATCACGCGGTTAATGATAGTATTGATCGTAATCATGCGGAAGCATTAAACACAAATATTAAACACACATTTTCACCAGATTTGGGGAAAACGTATGTTGGTTTTAAAGAAGCTTTAGGTTTTAAAGAATCTAGAGGAAATTATTTTACAGTGAATACACTGGGGTATTTAGGAAAATACCAATTTGGAAAAGAAACTTTAAAAATTATAGGAATTTATAATCCGGTTAAGTTTTTAAAGAATCCAGAATTGCAGGAAAAAGCATTTTTAGCGAATACAGAGCGCAACAAATGGATTTTACGACGAGACATTAAAAATTATGTTGGTAAAACAATTAATGGCGTTGTGATTACCGAATCAGGTATTCTTGCAGCGGCTCATTTAGCTGGACCAGGTAACGTTAAAAAGTATTTAAGAAGTTACGGTGCAGTAGGTTTTAATGACGCTTACGGAACATCGGTAGCGCATTACATGAAGAAGTTTTCAGGTTACGATACGTCTTTTGTAAAACCAAATCAGAAAGCAAAAGTTAAAAAAGTATAAGTTTAACTTTTATGAATAATAAATATTGAAGGCCTCTTATGGAGGTCTTCAGTGTTTTTAAGCCATGCTGAAGCAGGCTTCGTTTTAATAAATTCGGTTGGTAATGTAATATCACAAGCCACACACACCATAGTGTTTTTGCCTAAAGCACTACAAATATCCTCAAGCATTTTATTGTTTCTATATGGTGTTTCTATAAATATTTGCGACTGATTGTAATCGAAAGACAAACGTTCTAAACGTCTTAATTCGTGTTTGCGCTCGCTTTTGTCTATAGGTAAATAGCCATTAAAAGAGAATCCTTGACCATTCATTCCTGAACTCATTAGTGCGAGTAGGATAGAGGAAGGCCCAACTAAAGGCACAACTTGAATACCTTGCAGATGTGCAATATTTACGACATCAGAGCCAGGATCGGCTACGCTTGGACAACCGGCCTCAGAAAGTAACCCAACATTTGTTCCGTTTAAACACGGTTCTAAAAAGCTTGGTAAGTCGCTTTCAGATGTAAATTTGTTTAAATGAAAAAATTCCAAATCAGATTGCACCGTTTCTGGACAAATTCGTTTTATAAAACGTCTTGCAGTTTTTTCATTTTCAACAATAAAAATAGTTGTGTTTTCAATGATGGTTTTTACAGAAATGGGTAATACTTCTAAAGGTTCGTTATCGCCTAAAGTGGTTGGAATAAGATAGAGTTTTCCTAAAGAAGTTTTCATAAGTATAAAAATGTATTCAGTTTTATAATCCGAAACTGAATGATGTTATTTTAATTTTTCGACAATTACATCGCATGCTTCATCTAGCATTTTGTAGACGTTTTCGAAACCATGAGCACCACCGTGATAAGGATCTGGAACATCGTAATTCTGATTAGGATAAACTTCGTTTAAAATCATTTTTACTTTGGCTTTATCCGCATCGGTACGTGCTAAGCTTAAAATGTCGCTATAATTGGATGAATCCATAGCGTAAATGATATCAAAATCGTCAAAATCTCTAACAGAAAATTGTCTTCCCATTAATTTTGAAATGTTAATACCATATTTGTTTCCTACAGTAATAGAGCGATTATCGGGATGAGACCCGATATGATAACTCGCTGTTCCTGCAGAATCCACTACAAAATCGTCGTAAGGTAATTTAGAGCGTAAAATACCTTCTGCCAAAGGAGATCGACAGATATTTCCAAGGCAAACCATGAGTATTTTAGTCATTGTAATTGTGTTTTAAACCGAAAGCTTTTTAGTAATATCTTCAACGTACTTTTTAAATTGCTTATCTGTAGTCGATAAATTATCGACCGTTTTACAAGCATGAAGTACAGTAGCATGATCACGTTTTCCTATTTGAGAACCTATACTAGCTAAAGAGGCTTTAGTGTATTTCTTAGCAAAAAACATAGCCAATTGTCTCGCTTGAACAATATGACGTTTTCTTGTTTTAGATTGCAGTGTGTCTACATTCATTTGGAAATAATCCGACACTACTTTTTGTATATAATCGATAGACACTTCACGTTTCGTGTGCTTCACAAATTTTTCAACAATTTGCTTTGCAAGATCTATAGTGATTTCTTTTTTATTGAAAGACGACTGAGCTATTAACGAAATAATGGCACCTTCTAATTCTCTAACGTTAGATTTAATATGTTTGGCTACATACTCAACAATTTCTTCAGGCATATCTACACCGTCACGATATAATTTGTTGTTTAATATAGAAACACGTGTTTCAAAATCTGGGCTTTGCAATTCTGCAGAAAGTCCCCATTTAAAACGCGATAGTAAACGTTGCTCGATATCTTGCATGTCTACAGGCGCTTTATCACTCGTTAAAATTACTTGCTTACCATTTTGGTGTAAGTGATTAAAAATGTGGAAAAACACATCTTGCGTTCCTGTTTTACCAGATAAGAATTGAACGTCGTCAATAATTAAAACGTCAATAATTTGATAGAAATGAATAAAGTCGTTTCTGTTATTCTTCTTTACAGAGTCTATATATTGTTGCGTGAATTTTTCAGCGGAAATATATAACACCGTTTTTTCAGGATATTTATCTTTAATTTCTACACCAATAGCATGAGCTAAGTGTGTTTTACCAAGACCAACACCTCCAAAAATTAATAACGGATTAAAAGATGTTCCTCCTGGTTTTGCCGCTACAGCTAATCCTGCACTTCGGGCTAATCGGTTAGAATCTCCTTCTAAAAAGTTTTCGAAACTATAATTTGGATTTAATTGCGATTCGATCTTAACATTTCTAATTCCTGGAATAATAAACGGATTACGTAATTCTGGGTTTTTATTGTTAAGCGGAATATCTACATCTTGGGCTTTAACTGCAGATCGGCTAGAACTAGGAATACGTTCTGTAAAAGGTTGTTTATTGCCATACGTGTTTTCCATTTTAATAATGTAAACCAGTTTGGCTTTTTCTCCTAATTCTTTAGTTAAGGCTACTTTTAAAATTTTAACATAGTGCTCTTCTAACCACTCGTAGAAAAATTTACTCGGGACTTGTATGCTTAAAGCGTTGTCCGTTAATTTAACTGCGGCGATTGGCTCAAACCATGTTTTATAAGCTTGCGGTTGGATATTATCTTTTATAAATTCAAGACAGTTATTCCATACCGATTGCGCAGTTACACTCAT